>NZ_JBNZCE010000015.1:0-142493 GCF_050589265.1 Actinoplanes sp. G11-F43 | reverse complement strand
GTCGAAGCGCTTCGACAACACGGCGGAAGAAGTTCTCCGCGAGTGGTTTCGCGAATGTTTCGGACGGAGTTCCCTGAGGCTCGCATCACAGTTACGCCTCGGTCAAGGAGCGAGCGGCATGTTTGGTCATCGATTGTTACCGGCCCCGCCACCCCGACGGTCCGGCGGAACCGGTTCCGGACCGACCGGCCGCCCACGTCGCCGGGCCGTCGACAGTCCTGTTCGGAGCCGCGTCCCGCGCTTTCCGCGCCACGCGCGCTGGTGGGTGGGTGAGGCCGGCGGCGAACGGGTGGGCCGGCGTCAGGCCGGGGAGGGGAGGGCCCCGGTGTCGACGCGTTCCAGGTGGGTGACCGCCCCGCCCAGGGCCGCCGCGTGCAGACCCAGGCCGGAGGCCAGCAGGCGGGTGCCGCCGGAGGCCGGGGCCAGGGTGTTGCGGGCCAGTTCCGGGGTGGCGGCCGGGATCAGCCACTCGGCCAGGGCCGCGTAGTGATCGCCCAGCACGATCACCTCCGGGTTGACCAGGTTGGCGAGCAGCGCCAGGCCCTGGCCGAGGTGGCAGCCGGTGTCGTGCAGGGCGGTCAGCGCCGTGCGGTCGCCGGAGCGGGCCAGCAGGGCGACGTGTTCGACGGCGGGGGTCAGGTCGGCCAGGGACTCCGGGTCGAAGCCGGGCAGGGCACGCCGCACCAGCGGCTCGATGCCGGCCAGGTCGGCCAGGGTGGGCGAGCCCGCCGGGCCGAGGGTGAACCGTCCGATCTGGCCGGTGAAACCGCGGGAGCCGTGCAGGGGGCGGCCGTCGGCGATGATGCCGGCCTCGACGCCGGCGGCCCCGGTGACATAGGTGAGGTCGAGGTCGGGGTGGCCGCCGTGGCGGATCTCGGCGACGGCGGCCAGGCCGGCGTGGTTGCCGACGGCGACGTCCAGGCCGGGCTGGCGCAGGGAGCCGGCGAGCTGCCCGCGCAGGTCGATGTCGGACCAGCCGAGTGGCGGGGAGAGCCGGACGGTGCCGCCCTCCTCGACCAGGCCGGGGACGGCCACGGTCAGGCCGAGGACCTGCCGCCCCTGCTGGCGGACCCGGGTGGCGGCGCGCTGGGCCAGGGCGGTGATGGCGCTGACCGCCCGGCCGGGCCCGGCCGTGACGGCGACGCTGCCGACCGGTGTGCCGCCGTCGAAGGTGCGGTGCCAGAGCAGCAGCTGGTCGCCGGCGAAGTCGACGGCCAGGGCGGTGAGCCGGTCGGCGGTGACCTGGAGGCCGATCGCGGCGTACGCCGAACCGTCCAGGGCGAGCGCGGTGGACGGCCGCCCGATCCGGTTGCCGGTCAGGCCGGTCTCGCGCAGCAGCCGTTGCTCGATGAGGGTGCCGGTGAGGCTGGAGACGGTGGCTTTGGTGAGCCCGGTCGACGCGGCGATGGCGGCCCGGGAGCTGGGCCCGTTGGCGCGCAGATGGTGCAGGACCACGGACAGGTTGGTGGCCCGCACATCGGCGAAGTCGGCCGGTCGGGTGTTCTTCACATCAAGCTCCGCATCGGCGGTCGGTCGTCTCCTCGATCATGGTCTATCCGGGGGTGGGTGCGCTCCCAATTGGTTCTTGTCGGGTCGTCACCGCGTCGGTTAGCTTGTCTTCGATGTACTTAGTTTAGACGCTAACCAAACTAAACCCATAACGGAAGGGTGGTGCGCCGTGGGCGCGTCAACGAGCAGGCGGAACTTCCTGGGGCTGGTGGGCCTCGGCGCGGCCTCGCTGGCCGGCGGCGGGATGCTGTCGGGGTGCAGCAAGGAGCCGAGCGTCGGCGGCGGGGCGACCAACGCCCAGCAGGCCGCCGGCCTGGTTCCCACGTTCAAGGACTCCACCCTGGTCCAGCCGGACGTCAAGGGTGTCCGGCCGATGGCCGACGGCTACCTGAAGTACCCGACCTCGCTCGCCGACGCGATCTCCGAGAAGGCGATCACCAGTGGCAAGCCGGTCACCGCGACCACGCCGTGGTGGGGCCCGTCGCCGCCGACCGCCAACAAGCTGAACGAGGCGGTCGGCGCCGACATGGGCGGCGCGATCAACTTCAGCATCCAGGACGGCAACACCTACGGCGACAAGCTCAACACCATGCTGGGTGCCCGGGATGTGCCCGACCTGACCTGCATTCCCGGGTGGGAGGTCAACAAGCTGGCCCGGTTCTCCGAGGGTGTGCACGCGATCTTCGAGGACCTGACGCCCTTCCTGGCCGGGGACAAGGTGAGCGCGTACCCGATGCTCGCCGGCATCGACACCGCTGCCTGGCAGGAGTCGGTATGGGGCGGGAAGCTGATGGGCGTCCCGTTCCCGACCGACGCGCCGTACCCGTCGGTGCTGTTCTACCGCAAGGACGTGGCCGACGAGCGCGGCATCGCGGCGCCCACCACGCTGGACGAGGTGTACGAGTTCGGCAAGAAGCTCACCAACGCCGACAAGGGCGAGTGGGCCTTCGGTGACATCTGGCTGGAGGTGCAGCAGATCTGCGGCGCCGGCGGGTCGGAGAACGGCTGGCTCAAGACGGCCGACGGCAAGGTCGTGCACCGGATGGAGTTGCCGGAGTACAAGCGGGCCGTCGAGTTCATGGCCCGGCTCTACGCGGAGAAGCTGATCCACCCGGACGTGGCGGCCAGCAAGGGCGGCGACCAGACGACCCTGTTCAAGGGCGGCAAGCTCTTCATGTACGCCACCGGCGGCGGCTCCTGGAAGGAGACGTGGCGTCCGGCGGTCCAGACGAACCCGAAGTTCAACATGCAGGCCGTCAAGGTCTTCGGTGCCGACCAGGGCCAGAAGCCGGTCCGCTGGAAGACCAACTCGGCCATCCTGTGGACCTTCATCAAGAAGGGGCTCGGCCAGGAGCGCACCCAGGAACTGCTGCGCGTGCTCAACTACACCGCGGCGCCGTTCGGCACCAAGGAGTGGGAGCTGCAGAACTTCGGGGTCGAGGGCACCCACTTCAAGCGGGACGGCAGCGGCTCGCCGGTCACCAACGAGCTGTGGACCAAGGAGTTCGCGAACCAGTTCATCTTCCTCGGTGGCCGTCCGCCGGTCGTGGTCGGCGGACCGGACATCCCCACCTACGCTTCGGACTTCGTGAACTGGGGCAACGACGCCGCCCAGTACCTGGAGACGAACCCGTGGCAGGGCATCAAGGTGGAGACGCCGACCCAGCAGGCGGCTCTCGCACAGCCCACCGAAGACAAGATCACCGACATCCTGCGCGGCCGTACCCCCGTCGCCGACTTCGACAAGGTCGTCTCGGAGTGGCGGTCCGCCGGTGGCGACGCGGGCCGGGACTTCTACGCCAAGGTTCTGGCTGACAACGGACGATGAGCGCGCCACCGATCGCCCCGTCGTCACCGGAAGCGGGGACGAAGAAGGCGAAGAAGAACGTCAAGGCCGTCTCGCGGCAGCAGCTGTCCTTCGGGCAGCGGCTGCGGCGGGACTGGCCGCTGCTGCTCATGTGCCTGCCGGCGATGCTGTTGCTGCTGGTGTTCCACTACGTCCCGGCGCTCGGCAACGTGATCGCGTTCCAGGACTACAACCCGTTCGTCGGCGACGATCCCTTCGAAGCGTTCCTCTACAGCGAGTGGATCGGGTTCGGCAACTTCGAGTACCTGTTCAAGAACCCGGCGTTCTGGGACTCGGTGCTCACCACGCTGTCGATCACCGCGTTCCAGCTGGTGTTCTACTTCCCGGTCCCGATCCTGCTGGCGATCCTGCTGAACAGCATCATGTCGCCGAAGATCCGGTCGCTGGTGCAGAGCGTCGTCTACCTGCCGCACTTCTTCAGCTGGGTGCTGGTCGTGTCGCTGTTCCAGATGATGCTCGGCGGGGCCGGACTGATCGCGCAGACGATCCGCCAGGCCGGCTACACGCCGCCGGACATCATGACCAACCCGGACACGTTCATCTTCCTGGTCACCTCAGAGGCGATCTGGAAGGACGCCGGCTGGGGCATGATCGTCTTCCTGGCGGCGCTGGCGGCGATCGACCCCTCGCTGTACGAGGCGGCCGCCGCCGACGGGGCCGGCCGGTGGCGCCGGATGTGGCACATCACCCTGCCCGGCCTGCGCTCGGTCATCATCCTGCTGCTCATCCTGCGGCTCGGTGACGCGCTCAATGTCGGCTTCGAACAGTTCGTGCTGCAACGCGAGATGGTCGGGCGAGAAGCGGCCGAAGTGCTCGACACGTACGTCTACTACCAGGGCATCGCCGTCCAGCAATGGGGCGTCGGTGCGGCGGCGGGCCTGTTCAAAGCCGTGATCGGCATCCTGTTGATCGTGGGCGCGAACAAGCTGGCACACCGGTTCGGCGAGCAAGGGATCTATTCGAAGTCATGAGCGCAGACACCGTGATCCGCCCCCGCCGCAAACACAAGGGACCGGCCTGGGAGGAACCGCCGAGCCTGCTCGGCCAGTTGAGCAAGGGCACGCTGCTCACCCTGGTGGTGGCGATCGTGATCGTGCCGTTGTGGACGGTCGTGGTCACCAGCCTCTCGTCCGAGAAGACGATCAACGAGGCGGGCGGTTACGTCTTCATCCCGCGGGAGTTCAACCCGTCCGCCTACGTGGTGATCTTCTCGGGTGGGCAGATCACCGACGCGATCGTGGTCAGCACCATCGTCACGATCGCCGGCACCGCCCTGAGCCTGGTCGTCACCGTGCTCGCGGCGTACGGCCTGTCCCGCCCCGGCACCCTCGGGCACCGGCCGATCCTGTTCTACTTCCTGCTCACGTTCCTGATCTACCCGGGCATGATCCCCAGCTACCTGGTGGTCACCGGCCTGGGCCTGAAGGACAACCTGCTGGCGCTGATCCTGCCGACCGCGATCAGCGCGTTCAACCTGGTGGTGCTGCGGGCGTTCTTCATGGGCATCCCCGGCGAGCTGTACGACAGCGCCCGGATGGACGGCGCCGGCGAGATCCGGATTCTGCTGCGTATCGTGCTGCCACTGTCCAAAGCGGTCACCGCGGTGGTCGGGTTGTTCTACGCGGTCGGCTACTGGAACGCGTTCTTCAACGCGATCCTGTACATCGACCGCAACGATCTGCAGCCGGTTCAGCGGGTGCTCCAGCAGTTCATCCTGGCCGGGCAGAGCCCGTCGACGTCGGGCGCGGCGGTCGCCATCCCGGGTCTGGGTTCGGCCGTCCCGCCCAGTCTGGCGATCAAGATGGCCGTGGTGGTGGTGACGATCGTCCCCGCACTGATCATCTACCCGTTCGTCCAGCGCCACTTCACCAAGGGCGTGATCATCGGCGCGGTCAAGGGCTGACGGAGGGGTCCGGGTCGGCGCGGTTCAGTGCCGACCCGGAAGATCCCCTTCATCCGGTACGCCCCACAGCCCCACAACCGCAGCGGCCCGCCCCGCCTCGTCCCCGCGACGCCGGCGCGGCACCGGACCGCCCGGCGACCGCCGGGCGGATGCGGTGGTAGCGGGGTGACCCCGGCCGTCGCATTCGCCCGGCGATCGCTGGACGGTCTCGCGATGCGCCGGCCTCGCGCGGACGACATCGAGCGACCCGATCTGCGTGGACCCCACCCACGTACCGCCGCGGGGTTGTGAACGACCGTCGGCCCGAAACGTTCCGCGGACCGGGAGTGACGCGAGCGCGTGGTCATCTCCGGCTCGAATCGGACCGGAAATCGGCACGCGGGGTCGGTCGGGCGCTCGGGTCAGAGCGACAGGTGGCGGGGGTCGCCGGCGGTCAGGCGCACGGTGGTGGCGCCCCGGGGGTGGGTCAGCTCGACCGTCCGGTTCGTGTCCGACTTCAGGACGGCCTTCACCGCGTCCGGGGACCAGGTCAGATCGATCGTCACCGGGCCGCGGGCGACCAGGCCCCGGACACTGCCGGACGGCCACGCGGACGGCAGCGCGGGCAGCAGATCGACGCGGGCCACGCCGTCCGGGCCGACGTCCCGGCTGCGCAGCAGCATCGCCACGACCAGGGCCGGGTATCCGCCGGCCAGGTCCACGTTGAACATGTGATCCCGGTTGTGGGTGGGCACCCGGTTGGACCGCCAGTAGGCCTCGCCGATCCGGGTGAGCGCCGCGTACGCCTCCTCGGCCAGCCCCAGATGGGCGGCGGCCACGCCGAGCAGGGCCAGGCCGTAACCCATCTCGTCGGAGGCCTCGGACAGCCACCACCGCAGCCGGGCCCGGACCGCCCGGACCGCCGCCGACCGCAGGGCCGGATCGTCGTCGAAGGCCGGGTCGCCGCCGTAGTAGAACGGGTAGAGGTGGCTGCAGTGCCGGTGCTCGTGGTTGTCCGGGAACCGCGGATCGATCCATTCGGCCAGTTCACCGGCGTCGTTGATCCGGTAGGGCGGCAGGGCGGCCAGCAGCGACCGCCAGCGGACCGCGTCGGGATCGTCGACACCCAGGATCGACGTGATCGTCAGCAGGCCGCGGAGCAGGGCGGCGACCGCCTGCACGTCCAGGGTGGCGTCCACGGTCGCCTGGTCGCCGGTCTGCCCGGGATCGTTCTCCGGCGAGTAGGAGGGGCTGAACCGGGCCCGCCCGTCGTGGATCTCGGCGAACTCCAGGTGGAACGCGGCGGCCTCGCGCAGGAACGGCAGCGCCCGGGTGGCCAGGAACTCCCGGTCGCCGGTGTGCTGCCAGTGCTCCAGGTAGAGGCGGGCCAGCCAGGCGGCGCCGGTGGTCCACAGGGTGAGGCACCAGATCGGGCCGAAGTGGTTCTGCCGGCCGTGGGTGCCCAGGTGCGCGGGGATGAAGAGGCCGGGCCGGCCGTAGAGCCGGCGGGCGTTCTCCCGGTAGTCGCCGAGCTGTGCGTCGAGCAGGTCGAACAGTGGTGGCATCAGCTCCGGGGTGCCGGTGGAGTGCACGGCGAGCAGGGCGGCCTGCAGGTTGCCGTCGATGGTCCAGCCGCTGCGCCACGGTGGCGCGTAGGTGCCGCTCCAGACGCCCTGGAGGGTCGGCGGGCGGGTGCCGGTGCTGCTGATGATGGTGTAGCGCCCGGCGTCGAACAGCTCCTGGGCGGGATGGCCGCCGAGATCGAGGGCGACCCGGCCGGACAGGTCACGGTGGATCGGGACGTGTTCGCCGAGCAGGGTGCCGAAGTCGGCGGCGGGCAGGGCGGCGAGGGCGTCGGCCGGGGTCCTCGTGCCGGTCGCGGTCCGCGCGACGATCACCACCGATCGCTCGGTACGCCGGACCCGCACCGCCACGGTCCAGCCGTCGAGCGCCCCGTCCCAGAGTTCGCCACCGAACCGCCCGGTGAGCACCAGATCGTCTCCGGACCGGTCGACGGTGTAGTCGATGGGCCGTTCCGGGGTGCCGTCGATGGGCCCGATCGCGACGGTGCCGCCGGTGCCGGTGATCCGGATGACGAGCACGTCGGCGGCCCGGGACACGAACGCGTCGGCGACCACCCCGGCCCAGGTCTGCCGCACCACGCCGGTGGTGAAGTCGGTGCCGCGCTCGTACCCGGGGCCGGGGTGGTCCGGGGTGAAAGTCAGTGTTCCCGCGCCGATCAGCGGATCGATCCAGCGTGTTTCCGCGTAGCCGGGATGCTCCTGGACGGCGATGTCGCACACGGCGCGGGCGGTGTCGCGGAACCGGTCGGCGGCGAGGAGTTCCCGCAGGTGGGGGAGGGCGGCGGCGGTGTCCGGCGCGGGCAGCGGCTCGGTGACCGGCTGGAAGAGGTCCTCGTGCGCGAGGGTGAATCGCAGCACGTCGGGGGATCCGTGGCAGAGCGCGCCCTGCCGGCCGTTGCCGCTGATCAGGGCATGCTCCCAGTCGTCGGCGACGGACGAGTCACGGAACGATGGATTGACGGGGCTCTGCACAGTCAATACTTTGTTTAGAGGTCAAACTAAATGTCAAGGGTGGGTGCAGATGATCTTCTTCGGCGGGGACTACAACCCGGAACAGTGGCCGGAGGAGGTCTGGGACGAGGATGTCACGCTGATGCGCCGGGCGGGCGTGACGATCGCCACGGTCGGCGTGTTCTCCTGGTCGAACCTGGAGCCCGAGCCGGGCCGGTTCGAGTTCGGCTGGCTGGACCGGGTGCTCGACCGGCTGCACGACGGCGGCGTCAAGGTCGCGCTGGCCACCCCGACCGCCTCGCCACCGCCCTGGTTCACCCTCGCCCACCCGGAGGCGATGCCGGTCACCGCCGACGGGGTCCGGCTCAGCCACGGCAGCCGGGACACCTACTGCGTGTCGGCGCCCGCCTACCGCGCCGCCGCCCGGTCGATCACCACCGAGCTGGCCGCCCGCTACGCCCACCATCCGGCGCTGGCGATGTGGCACGTGCACAACGAGTACGGCACCGACTGCCGCTGTGATGCCACCGCCGCCGCCTTCCGGACCTGGCTGCAGAAACGGCACGGCGAACTGGACACGCTGAACGAGGCCTGGACCACCGCGTTCTGGAGCCAGCGCTACTCCGACTGGGCGCAGATCCTGCCGCCCCGCGCCACCCAGTACCTGCCGAACCCGGCACACGTGCTGGACTTCCGCCGGTTCCTCTCCGACGAACTGCTCGGCGGCTACGTCGAGCAGCGTGACCTGCTGCGCGCGGCCAACCCGGACGTCCCGATCACCACCAACTTCGTGCAGGGCGGCTGGGTCAGCGTCGACCACGCGCGCTGGGCCGGCGAGCTGGACCTGGTGGCCGTCGACCACTACCCGGCCGAGGCCGGGTACGGCACCGAGGAGGAGACCGCCTTCGGTGGTGACCTGGCCCGGGGCTGGGGCGGCGGCTCGTGGCTGCTGATGGAGACCGCGCCGAACCTCGTCTACACCCCCGGCCGGATGCACGCCAAGGAGCCCGGCCAGCTGACCCGCAACAGCCTGAGCTACCTGGCCCGGGGCTCGCGCGGGGCGATGTACTTCCAGTGGCGGCAGCCCCGGGGCGGCGCCGAGATGTTCCACTCGGCCATCGTCCCGCACGCCGGGCCGGACAGTCCGGTGTTCCGCGAGGCGATCGGTCTCGGGCGCACCCTCAAGGCACTCGGCCGGCAGGAGATCGGGGCGAACGAGGCCCAGGTGGCGATCGCCTGGGACGCGCCGTCCTGGTGGGCGCTGCAGGGTGGCGGGCTGCCGTCGGCGGACATCGACTACGCGGGGGCGGTCCGGCAGGCGCACCGGGCGTTCTACCACTCCGGCATCGCCACCGACTTCGTCTTCCCCGGGCGCGACGATCTCGCCGAGCGGCTCCGGGCGTACAAAATGATCGTCCTTCCGCATCTCTACCTGGTGTCCGACGAGGCGGCGGCGGCCCTGCGGGAGTTCGTCGCCGGCGGCGGTCACCTGGTGGTGGACCATCTCAGCGGCATCGCGGACCCGGCCGGGCGGATCCGTCTCGGCGGCTATCCGGGGGCGTTCCGCGACGTGCTGGGCATCCGGGTGGTGGAGTGGCGCCCGCTGGCCCCGGCGACGTCCATCGCCCTCGACAACGGCGACCGGGGACTGCGCTGGAGCGAGCGGGTCGAGACGGCCGGAGCGGAGACCCTGGTGCGGTACGCCGGAGACGTGCTGGCCGGCGCCCCGGCGATCACCCACCACCGGTTCGGCGCCGGTGCCGCCTGGTACATCTCGCCCGGCCTGGACGACGCGGCGCTGCGCCGGCTGCTGGACCAGGTGGCCGCCGAGGCCGGGGTGATGCCGGTGCTGCCCGGTCTGCCGCCGAAGGTGGAGGCGGTCCGCCGCGATGACCTGATCTTCGTGTTCAACCACGGGGAGACTCCCGGCCAGGTGCAGCTGCCGGGCCCGGGGCAGGACGCGGTGACCGGCCGTCCGGTGCCCACTTCGGTGACCGTTCCGCCGGGTGGGTTCCTGGCCGTTCGGCTCGGTTGAACCCGCAGGTCACACTATCCGCGTGCGTAAGATCAACAGGCCCCTCGTCATCACGGTCGCCGTCCTCCTGACCGCCGGGCTGGGCGCGGCCGGGTGGCGGTGGGCGACCACCGAACCGGTCTCCGGCCCGCACGCCGCGGAACTCGCCGAAGATCTGGAGTTCGGTGGGCCGGAGGGCTGGACCGCGGTCCACGACTCGTCGATCCTGCCGGTCTCCGTCGTCGACGCGATGGCCGACGGCGAACGGGCCGAGCCGGAACGGGTCCCGGTCACCCTCGGTGACAAGGGGTACACGATCATCTGGACCACCCCGGCGAAGCGGCCGGACGCCTGCACCGAGCTGTCCGACTGGGCCGCGAGCCGTGGCCTGGCCGGGATCGGCGAGGTGGCGGCGAGCTGCCGTCAGCGGATCGCCATGCCGGACCCGGTGCTCGGCCACTTCACCCGGGACCAGAAGGGTGAGCGCACCTTCTACGGCGTCTACGGCGACCACGAGGGCGAGGCCGCCCTGTTCGCGACCCTCACCTACACGGCCGCCTGAAACGCGCGGCGATAGGCCGACGGCGAGGTGTGCATGGCCTGGCCGAAATGGTGCCGGTAGGTGACCGCGGTCTCGAACCCGACCGCGGTGGCGATCTCCTCGATCGGCGCCCGGGTGGACTCCAGCAGGGCCAGGCTGGCCTGCACCCGCCGGTCGATCAGCCAGCGGATCGGGGTGGTGCCGGTGGCCCGCTGGAAATGCCGCAGATAGGTCCGTGCCGACATGTGCGCCTGCCGGGCCAGCACCGCCACCGTGATCGGCCCGGCCAGGTTGCCGAGCGCCCACTCCATGCTCCGGGCCACCCGGGCATCCTCCGGGTCGGCGGTGACCGGCGCCTCGACGAACTGGGCCTGCCCGCCGTCCCGGTGCGGCTGCACCACCAGCCGGCGGGCCACCGAGTTGGCGACCGCCGGGCCGTGGTCCCGGCGGACCACGTGCAGGCACAGGTCCAGCCCGGCCGCGCTGCCCGCGCTGGTCAGCACGTCACCGTCGTCGATGTAGAGCACGTCGGCGTCCAGGTCGACGGCCGGGAAACGATGCCGGAACTCCTCCGCGTACCGCCAGTGGGTGGTGGCCCGGCGCCCGTCCAGCAGACCCGCCCCGGCCAGCGCGAACGCCCCCGAGCAGATGGACATCACCCGGGCGCCGCGGGCGTGCGCGGCCCGCAGCGCGGCGGCCAGCTCCGGCGAGGTCTCCCGCCGCACGTCCGGCACCCCGGGAACGATCAGCGTGTCCGCGGCGGCGAACACGTCCAGGCCCCGGCCGGTGTGCAGGCTGGCGCCGCCGACCAGCCGGACCGGGCCCGGGGTCTCGGCGCAGACGGTCAGCTCGTACCAGGGGAAGTCGAACTCCGGCCGGGGCAGCCCGAACACCTCGGTGACGATGCCCGTCTCGAAGCCGGACATGCCGTCGTAGGCGAGTACCGCGACACTCCGCATGGCGGGATCTTAGCGGCCGCTGTCCTTCGCGCCACTGGGACCGGCCCGTCGACGACGGCACGATCAGTGGCATGACCAGCGCGATCGAACACTTCAGCAACCGGCTCCGCTTCGAGACCGACGTCAGCGACGTCCACGGCGACCTGGCGGCCGGCGTCCCCGGCCTCGTGGTGATCGACTCCCGGAACACCGCGTCATGGGAGCAGGGCCACCTCCCGGAGGCGGTCCACCTGCCGACCCGGGAGATCGCCGGCCGGGCCGCCGCGACGGTCCCGGCCGGCAGCACCGTCGTCACCTACTGCTGGGGGCCGGGCTGCAACGGGGCCACCCGGGCCGCCCTGGAGTTCGCCCGGCTCGGTTACGCCGTCAAGGAGATGATCGGCGGGTACGAGTACTGGGTGCGCGAGGGATTCCCGGTCGAGGGCGCCGGCGGCCGGGTCAGCCGCCCGGTCGACGAGCTGACCGCCCCGGCCGGCGCCGCCTGCGGCTGTTAGGTTCGGTGTGGTGGACCTCGCCTCGCTCCCCGCGATCCGCCACACAGACCCTAGCCCAGCAGGGACTCCAGCCACGGGTTGCGGAACTTCCCGTCCGGGTCGAACCGGCCGGCCAGAGCGGCGAAGTCGCCGAAACGCGGGTACGCCGCCCGCAGGTCGGACGGATCGGTGGTGAAGACCTTGCCCCAGTGCGGGCGGGCGCCCAGCGGGGCCAGAGCCGCCTCCAGATCGGCGACCACCGGCAGCACCGCCGCGGTGTCGGCGATCCAGGTGAAGTGCAGGGCCAGACTGTCCCGCTCGTGGTGGGGGCTCAGCCACAGGCCGTCCGCGGCGATCGTCCGGATCTCGCAGACCTGCAGCACCGCGGCCACCCGCTCACGCAACCCGGCCACCGCCTCGATCGCGGCCCGCCCCGCCGGCCGGGGCACGTGCCACTCGGACTGCAGCTCCTCGCCACTGCTCGGGGTGAACTCCATCCGGAAGTGCGGCAGCCGCTCGTGCCAGGGGCCGGGCACCCCGCCCTGCACGGTGCAGTTGAGGGCGGGCATGCCGGGCACCGGATGCCGGGGCCCGTCGGCCGGGGTGGCCCCGAACAGGTCACCGGTCAGCGGCTCGGCCCGTTTCAGCCACACCTGGTCGATGCCGGGGCCGGTCCAGCGGGTGAACAGGCTGACGCTGTAGCCGGCTGCCAGGATCTCGTCCAGGTGCTCGTCGAGGGCCCCGGCGGGGAGGTTCTCGTAGACGTACTGCCGGAGGTCGAAAGCCTCGGACACGTCCAGGGTGAGCGCGGTGACCACACCGAGCGCGCCGAGATGGACCACCGCACCGGCGAACTCCGGGTCGGCCCGGGTCAGCTCGGCGGTGGATCCGTCGGCACGGACGATCTCCAGCCCGGAGACCGCCGTCGCCAGGTTGCCGTGCCGCACCCCGGAACCGTGGGTCGCGGTGGCCACCGCGCCGGCCACCGAGATGTGCGGCAGCGAGGCCATGTTGTGCAGCGCCAGGCCCTCGGCGGCGAGCCGGGCGGCCAGCTCGCCGTAGCGGATGCCGCCGTCGGTGCGGACCGTGGTGCGATCCGGGCTGATCTCGACGGCCCGCGGCAGGGCGGCCAGCGAGATCAGGTCGCCGTCGGTGTCGGCGAGCCGGTTGAACGAGTGACCGCTGCCGAGCACCCGCACCCGGGATGTCCCGGCGAGTGTCTCGCGCAGCTCGGCGACGCTGCCCGGCCGGTGCAGCCGGGTGGTGCCGAATTCGATGTTGCCCGCCCAGTTGGTCAGCCGCTCCCGCATCACCACACCCTACGCGGATCGCGAAAGTCGGTGGATTACCTGTTCACGGGCCGGGCCCCGGCCGATCAGGTTATCGTCGGGCGACCCGCGGACCGAGCGAGGGAGATCACCACATGGCGTCGATCGTGGTCGCGGAGGACGACAGCGACATCGCGTCGCTGCTCTCCACCGTGCTGAGCAACGCGGGGCATGCGGTGCGGACCGCGCACTCCGGCCAGGACGCCCTGGACATGATCGCCGAAGCGGGACCGGATCTGGTCATCGTCGACCACCACATGCCCGGCCTCAGCGGCTTGGACGTGGCCGGGCGGCTGCGCGGCGCCGAGGCCACCGCCGGCATCCCGGTGATCATGCTGTCCGCCGCCGCGCCGGCCGCCGCCCGCGGGCTGTGCGACGTGACGATCTCCAAGCCGGTCCGCCCCCGGCACGTGCTGGAGGCCGCCGACGCGCTGCTGGCCGCCCGGCTGGACGGGGTCCCGGCCGCCGGGACCAACCACCTCGTCGACGTGGACCGGCTGCTCGCGGTCTCCGACTACCTGACCCGCCCGGCGCACGCCGAGGCGCTGGACGCCTTCGCGGAGCGGCTGGCCGAGCTGACCGGGGCGCCGATGGCGGCGATCACCCTGATGCTCAACGACAGTGTGGTGGTGGCCGGGTCGCACGGCATGCCGCGCTGGGTCCGTGAGGCCGGCGGGGTGCCGGCCGAGTGGTCGCCGGACACCGTGGTGGTGGCCGAGGACGTCCCGGTGCTGATCGGGGACAGCGCGGTGGACGGGGAGTACGCGACGTCGCCGCTCTTCTCGGTCAGCGGGGTGCGGTCGTACGCGAGCGTGCCACTGAACTCGACCGAAGGTCACGTGGTCGGCACTCTCTGTGTGCTCGACGAGAAGCCGGGCACCTGCACCGAGGACACCGTGCAGATTCTGCACTCGCAGCGGGCCCAGGCATTGGTGTTGCTCGCTAGAGCCGGATGATCCGTACCTTTTGTAGGACTTAAGTGCCGTCACGGATAGTTACCTAAGTTCGCACTGTTCACTCCGTGATCGCTGTGCGATGATCTGTGGCCGTGTGTCGCGATAGGTGCGGGCAGAGCCCTACGGCGTCAACTTCAGCGTGATCCGAATCGAGACCTGATGCTCGTTTTCTGGTAACGGAACGTGCGTCACAATCAGTCACGCCCATGGCGGTAGTACGGGCTGGCTACAGCCCGGCAGAAGCGCGAACGAGAGGAACGGCGCGAGATGGCGCAGATCCATCACTTCGAATACGGGGCACTGACTCCCACGGTCAGTTACATCCTCTCCGTGCTCGGGTCACTACTCGGCCTCACCAGCGCTGTGCGGCTCCGGTCGGCGAAGACGCGGAGCGAGCGGATGTGGTGGCTCACGCTGTCCGCCGTCGCCATCGGCGCCACCGCGATCTGGAGCATGCACTTCGTGGCGATGCTCGGCTTCGACGTCGAGGGCACCCCGATCCGCTACGACATCGGCCTGACCGTGGCCAGCGCGCTGATCGCCCTGGTCTCGGTCGGCATCGGCCTGGCCATCGCGCTCCTCGGCCGGACCGCCTCCAAGGCGCGGATCCTGGTCGGTGGTGTGCTCGCCGGTCTCGGCGTCGCCGCGATGCACTACTGCGGCATGGCCGCCATGCAGCTGCGTGGCGAGATCCACTACGCCGGCACCGAGGTCGCCGCCTCGATCGCCATCGCGGTGATCGCCGCCACCGTCGCGCTCTACCTGGCGATCACCGTCACCAAGCCGGTAGCCATCTTCGTGTCCGCCCTGGTGATGGGCATCGCGGTCAACGGCATGCACTTCACCGGCATGCTGGCCATGTCGGTCACCGGCGAGGCCAACACCTTCGGCTCGGTCGAGGGCGCCACCGCCGCCGGCCTGCTCGTCCCGGTCGGCGCCGCGGTCGTCTTCGCGATCATCGGCATGGGGTACGCCCTGGTCTCCGCGCCCACCGAGGAGGACCGGGAGGCGATCGCCTACCTGGCCCAGCGGATGGAGGACCGGCTCGCCAACCCGCAGCCGCCGCAGCAGCAGTCGCAGGTCCCGTTCGGCGGGGTGCCGGCCGGCCGTCAGCAGCAGCCGCAGCAGCCCCCGGGCCGGGCCGGCCGGACCACGCTCGGCGACTCCTCGTGGACGTACCGCGACCGGTCGTAACGGGCTGATTTCCCAGGTAGGCCGGTTGTCCGGCTTTTATCAGCCGAACCGGCAGCTGAACGATCCGCACGTTTCCGCCCTGCGTGGCTAGGGTTTGCAGGGCGGAAACGTGAAACACGGATCAGATGTTCGGCAGGACCTGGGGGACGGCGTGGCGATAGGAATTCTCGGAACCGGCTCCTATCTGCCGGCGCGAGTGGTGACCAATGTGGACCTGCTCGCGCTCGTGCCGGACGCCGACCCGGAATGGGTGTCCCGCAAGACTTTGATCGAGGAGCGCCGGTTCGCGGCCCCCGACGAGGCGGCCTCCGATCTGGCCGCGAAGGCCGGCCGGGCCGCGCTGGACCGGGCCGGGATCACCGCGGACGAGATCGATTTCATCATCGTCTCGACGTCCACCGGTGACTCACCGCAACCGCCGACCTCCAACCTGGTGCAGAACCTGATCGGCGCGACCGGGGCCGCCTGCTTCGACGTCAACGCGGTCTGCGCCGGTTTCGTCTTCGCCCTCAGCGTGGCGAACGGCCTGCTCCAGACCCAGCCGGACGCCAAGGTGCTGGTGATCGCGTCGGACATCTACTCGCGGATCCTCGACTTCGGCGACCGGCGGACCTCGGTGCTCTTCGGGGACGGGGCCGGCGCCGCGGTGGTCGGCCGGGTGCCGGACGGCTACGGGATCATCGACCTCGACCTGACCTCCCGGGGTGAGGCGAACGGCCTGATCTACGTCAAGGGTGGCGGCAGCCGTCTGCCCGCCTCGCCGCAGACCGTCGCCGACGGCGACCACTTCTTCCGGATGAACGGCCGGGGCGTCCGTGACTTCGTGGCCGGCGCCGTCCCGCCCGCCCTGGACGGCCTGCTGCGCCGCAACGAGCTGAAGTCCGAGGACGTCGACCACTTCGTCCCGCACCAGGCCAACGGCATCATGCTGCAGGAGCTGGTGGAGGCGGCCGGCTTCCGGAACGCGCACACCCACCTCACCCTGCCCTGGTACGGCAACGTGGGCAGTGCCTCCCTGCCGGTGACCCTGGACGACGCCAACCGCAACGGCTCGCTGCGCGACGGCCAGCTGGTGCTGCTGGCCGGGTTCGGCGGCGGCATGTCGATGGGCGCCTGCCTGCTCCGCTGGGGCCGGTAGAGATCACTTGGGCTGGATCAGCCAGTCCCAGGCGCGTTTCAGGCCGGTCGCGCGGCTTTCGGCCAGTTCGGCGGGCGCGTCCTCGCTCGGGGTGGCCAGCCGGTCGGCCGGTTCGGCCACGATCACGCCGCGCTCCCACAGGCCGTCGACCTGATCGGCGCCGGCGAAACGGTGCCCGTCGTCGGTCTTGATCAGCAGGCCGTGGAAGAGGTTGGCGTGATCGTCGGCGAGCACGTGGTCGACGGTGCCGACCGGGGTGCCGGAGCGGTCGAAGACGTCGGTTCCGTCGGCCAGCACCAGGTAGGAGACCGGGGTGCCGAGATCCTGCGGTGGTGTTTTCTGCGTCATGCCGTGCCTTTTACCCGGTGAGGGGCGATTCAGCCGGGCTCGGCAACATCATCTTTTCGGCCGGGCCGATGTAAACATTTTGTCCGGATTATCTTTTCCGCTCCGAAACGCCGGAGAAAATATCCGGCTTCGCGTGAATTCCGCATAGTGTCCGCTTTGTCAGGCCAGCCGATGGTGGTGGGCGGACTCGGGTACGGGAGGAATTCAGATGCGGAAGACACAGCGGATCGGAGCCGTCGTCGCGATGGCCACGGCGGCCTTCGGCATGGCGGCGACGACGGTGGCGGCCCCGGCCGTCGCGGCGCCCCGCGGACCCCAGCCGGTGTCGAGCTGGCTCCAGTCGGTGCGTGCCGGCGCGGCCAGCTGGGTGACCATCAACTGGCGTACCGACCGCCGGATCTGCGACGCCGAGATCCGCGTCCGCGGTGACCGGGTCAAGGTCGACTACCAGGGCTTCCGCCGTACGGCGACGTTCTCCCGCGGTGACACGCTGCGGCCCGGGCGCACCGACTTCACCAAGGTCCGGGTGACCACCCCGCACGCCCACCGGCCGGGCGTCGTCAAGCTGCGGGCGACCATCTCGTACGACGACTGCGGGTTCAAGGCGCGCACCCAGACGCGCACGGCGGTGCTCTCACTGCCCGTGCTGCGCAACATCGGCCCGGGTGGGCAGGGCGGTCCGGGCGGTCCCGGACACGGCAACCCGGGCGGCCCGAACCACGGCGGCCCCGGCGCTCCGGGGCACGCTGGTCCGGGCAAGGGCCCCAAGGGTCCGCAGGGACCCCAGGGTCCGAAGGGTCCGCAGGGCCCCGAGGGCCCGCACGGCACGGGGCAGGGCGGCCCTGGTCAGCACACCCCCGGTGGTGGCCAGGGCACGTCCGGCGACAACAACGACCAGCAGCCGCCGGCCGGCGGTCCGCAGCAGGGCACCCCGCCGCAGCAGGGCGACCAGTCCCAGCCGGCCGCCCCGCAGCAGCCCGGTGGCAACCCGCAGCAGGGCAACCCGCAGCCCGGGGATCAGCCGGCCCAGCCGGGT
Organism: Actinoplanes sp. G11-F43; assembly: GCF_050589265.1. Classification (NCBI taxonomy): domain Bacteria; kingdom Bacillati; phylum Actinomycetota; class Actinomycetes; order Micromonosporales; family Micromonosporaceae; genus Actinoplanes; species Actinoplanes sp. G11-F43. Next base: position 124,714 of record NZ_JBNZCE010000015.1, on the reverse strand, counting down.
GCCGGGAACCCGCCGAACACCGGCAACCAGACGGGTGCCGGCAACCCGCCACGGCCGGGCGGCCCGGTCGGTCAGCCGGGCGGTCAGCCGAACGGTGGCAAGAACGACAATGGCCCGAAGGGTGGCGGTCCTAAGGGCGGCGGAAACAGCGGCAATCAGGGTTTCCCGCGCTGACCATAAGTGATCAATTGGTGACGCCCGGCCGTGGTTAATGACACGGCCGGGCGTTTACCTGTTGGACGCCGGATCTTTACGGAAAGACCAAACCGCCCGCCGGACACAATGGCCGGCGGGCAGTGAGTGGGCGCCCGGCCGGTCCGGGGGGCCTGGTCCGGCCGGGCACCCGGCCGCGTCAGCGGTACGCCATGATCAGCCCGGCCGGGTCGCTGCAGACCAGGTCCAGGGCACGGGCGATGACCGCCGGGTCGTAGGTGGAGGCGTGGAACGTCGCCTCCAGGTGCAGCACCCCGTTCATCTCGCTGGTGGTCAGCGTGATGCCCTCCGGGCCGTTCAGCGTCGGCACGCTCTGGTTGACCCGGCCGGCCGGCTGGACCGCCCACGGCAGGTCACCGAGCATGTCGTGCCGGCCCTGGTTGCTGAAGGTGAGCCGGGGCCGCGGCTCGACCGCGACCTCGGACGGGTACGGGTCGGGCATGCCCGGCGCCCCGGTGAGCATGATCTTGCCCTCGCGCAGCAGCATCATGGTCAGGATCCGGCCGGTGGCCAGCTCGGCCTTCAGCGTCCGGTGGATGGCGACCGGGTCGGTGAGGCTCGGCGGGGTCAGGAACGGGCCCTGGCAGAAGTTGCTGTCGATGCTGACACCCTTGCCCAGGTACCGGCGGGCGTCGGCGAGGAACGTACCGCCGCGCAGGTCGGGTTTGAGGCCGAGTTCGATCAGGGCCGCGGTGAACGCCGCGAAGGTGATCGCCGACGTGGTGACGCCGGGCGCGTGCTGGTCCCGCCAGTTCCGCATGTCGCCCAGCACCTGGCCGGAGCGGCCGGTGACCACGGTGAGGTTCGCCTGCCAGGGGCGTGCCGGGGTCTCCTCGGTGTGCGGCGGACGGGCGAAGCTCAGCCCCTCCTTCCAGCGGCCGGGCTTCAGCCCGAACTGCTTCCACCAGGCCACCGGCAGGGCCAGCCGGTGCCGCTGGGACGGGGCGATCCGGGCCGCGCGACCCTCGGCCGCGGCCTGGACCAGCTCGTGTACCAGCGTGTTCACCGGGCCGGCGTCGCCGTAGGCGTGCGACACCTTGAGCGCGAAGTAGCCGCCCCCGACCAGGATCCGCACCGGGTGGTGGGCGCGCGGCTCGGCCTGCAGGTGCCGGGTCATCGCGTCGAAGTCCACCGGACCGTGCCCGATGTCGGTGACCGCCTCCTGCACGTAGGCGTGGAACGACGCGGCGTCCATGTGCTGCCAGTTCGCGCCGGACCGGTCCAGCCGGGACACCGCCCGGTGGGTCGGGTCGGCGGCGTGCAGGCCGATCAGCGCGTTGCGCACCCGCGCGGCGTCGACTCCGGCCAGCGGCCCGACGGTGCGGATGTACTCCAGCGGCAGCCACGCGCGCTCGCGCAGAGTCAGGCTGGTGGTGGACATGACGGTGACTCCCTCTGCTACCGCGGAATTGTCGACGACCGGTGCGAAGACGACCTTGAGGACGATCGGCGCGATCAGCACCGTCTCCACGGCCATGACCACCGCCACCGCGGTGACCAGGTCGTTCAGGTCGCCGTTGGTGCCGGCCCACCATGCGGCGCCGAGCTCGGCCAGCCCGGCGAAGACCGCGAAGATCCCGGCGCCGCGCAGCTTGCCCTGCACCCGGGAGATGGCCAGGAAGAAGTGGTGGAAGACGAACGGCACGTAGGTCAGCGAGAGGATCGCCAGCGCCTCGCCGGCGGTCTTCGCGTACGCCGCGCCGAACAGCCCCATGATCTGCTCGGACAGCAGGAACACCACGATCGAGGCCGGGAACCCGGCGCCCAGGCAGACCAGCAGCCCGATCCGGACCTTGCTGCGCAGCGCGCCCTTGTCGCCGGCGGTCACCGCGAACAGGGTGAGCGCGAAGTTGCCCGGCACCATCGCCATGAACGACAGCACCATGAACGCGGTGTAGAAGGCCGCGTTCGCCTCGTCCGAGATGGTCGCGACGACGATCAGCGGCAGCGTCACCCGGGGCAGGTAGGTGGCCAGGTTGAGCAGGTTGTGGTCGAAGGTGGCCCGGCCCCGGCCGCGCATCAGCCGGGGGTGCGGGCGCAGCGAGTCGATCATCCGGCGCCGGCGCAGGGTGCGGAACAGGATCGCGGTCGAGGTGACCACGCCGGCCACCCAGGTGAGCAGGATCAGCGAGCTGGTCATCACCAGACCGGGGATCAGCGCCACCACACCCAGCAGCACCAGCTTGATCAGCGAGAACCAGGCGTTGCGCATCAACTGGAGCGGGCCCTGCAGCAGGCCGACCATGGCCTCGTCGAGGACCAGCGTCATCGCGGTCAGCGCGATGCCGATCACCAGCAGGACGGTGCCGGGGACGCCGCCGAGGGCGTCCCGCAGGCTGGGGATCCAGAGGTTGGCCAGCAGCACGTAGATCAGGCCGCCGGCGGTCGCCGCGCTGCCCGCGGTGAGCAGGCAGGTGGAGATCAGGTCCCATCTGCCGCGGGCGATGGTGGGCAGCTCGGCGATCAGCATGGTGCCCATGCCGAACATGCCGATGGTGCCGATCAGGGTCATCGCCGACACCGCGGCCGAGGCCTGGCCGACGGCGGCCTGTGGGGCCAGGTGGGCGGCGACCCACCAGTAGAGGAACCCGAACGCGGACGTGATGAGCGTGGTCGCCATCAGCGAGCCCGCGTTCAGGAAGAGATCGACGTGACCCTGCAGAGCCGAGAGGATGCCGCGTCTGCCCCGCGGCTCCGGTCCGGTCTGCCGCGGTGCGGCCTGGGTTGCCGTCACTCTGATTTCCCCCCAAAGATCGGCGCAGTCCAGAAACCTAGTAACTCGCCGTGTTGGTGGGCTAGGGCGAGACGCACGAGGTTCGTTGACCGTCCGGAGCGGACCGGAGCCGGTTCGGGGGAGTCCGAGGCGTGCCGAGGGCGCTGGCCAGGCCGTATTCGTGAGGGTTGAGCAGCGGGTTTGCCGGAGCTGAGGGTTCGTGATCTCCACCACGATCACGCTCAGTCACTGCAATGGTTACAGCCATCCGGCCTTCTTGAGCCGGCGATGGACGCCACCACCGAGCAGGAGCATCACGGCGATCGAGCCGGCGAAGCCGTACGGCGAATCCAGTCCCGGAAGGTGTTCGAAGTTCATCCCGAAGATCCCGGCGATGACCGTCGGCACCGCGGCGATCGCGGCCCACGAGGCGATCTTGCGCATGTCGTGGTTCTGATCGACCGACACCTGGGCCAGCCGGGCCTGCAGGATCGAATTCAGCAGATCGTCGAAGCTCGCCACCCGGTCCACGGCGCGGGCCAGCCGGCCCCGCACGTCCAGCAGGTAGGGGCGCAGCCCGGCCGGCAGCGCGCTGCTCGACTCCAGCAGCCGCGCCAGCGGGTCGGCAAGCGGCAGGACCGCCCGTTTGAACTCCACCATCTCCCGTTTGAGCTGGTAGATGTGCGCGAACTCGGAGGTGCGCACCTCGGCGAAGGTCTCCTCCTCGATCCGCTCCAGGTCGCGCTCGACGTGTTCGGCCACGTCCAGATAGCTGTCCACCATCCGGTCGCCGACCGCGTACGCCACCGCCCACGGCCCCTGCCGCAGCACCTCCGGGCGGCTCTGCAACTCCTGGCGCACCGCCCACAACGGGCCCACCCCGCCGTGCCGCACGGTGATCGCGAACCACGGCCCGACCAGCACCGTGATGTCACCGGTCTCCACCACCTCCGAGGTGGCGGTCAGCCGGTCGTGCTCCACGTAGCGCGCGGTCCGCAGCACCAGCCGGGTCACCTCGCCGAGGGTCTCCACCCCGGGCCGGTGCCCGCCCGCCACCGCCTGCTCCACCAGCAGCTCGTGCAGGCCGAACACCTCGGCCACCGGCCGCATGGTGGCCAGGTCGGGCTCGTGCAGGCCCAGCCACACGAACGCGCCACGGCGCCGCCGGGCCAGCCGGGCCGCCTCCGGGAACGGCATCCGCTCCGCCCCACCGTGCCGCAGGCCACCGATGTAGACGGCGCAGTCGACGATCGCGTCCGGGTTGCCGGACCGTTGCGCCGGCACCCGTGGCACCGGCCGGGTCAGGCTGCCGACCAGCTGGCGGAGCGCGCCGGGCAGGGCCGGGATCCGGCGCCTCCGTCGATACGTGTCGTCGTCCCGGTCCCGACCGAACATCGCCCCCGCCACCTTCCGCCAGCCCGTGGGTTGCGACACCGAAGGCTAGTCGGACCGCCGCATCGCGCGGACCCCGACGGCCAGGCCGAGAGCGCACATCAGGGCGGCGGCGGCCAGTCCCTCCACTGTGGTCCGCGACAGCACGTCACCACTGAAGAGGGCACGTTCGGCGCTGACCACGTACGTCATCGGATTGATCTTGGAAAGTGCCTGCAGCCAGCCAGGCCCGCCGTCCAGCGGCAGCAGCACCCCGGCCAGCAGCAGCAACGGGAAGAGCAGGGTCTGCTGCACGGTCCAGAACAGCCACTCCTTGTTCTTCGAGGCCAATGCCAGCGTGTACGACAGCGCGCCCAGCCCCACGCAGAACCCGGCCAGGATCAGCAGACCGATCAGCGCCCCACCGAGATGCGGCTGGAAACCGAACGGCACGCACACCGCCACGATCAGCGCGGCCTGCGCGAACATCGGGACGATCTCCTTGAGCGCCCGGCCGATCAGCAGCGCCGGCCGGCTCAGCGGGGTGACCAGCATCCGCTCGTGCGAGCCGGTCTGCATCTCGAACAGCAGGTTGGAGCCGGTCATCGAGGCGCCGAACAGGCAGGACATCACGATGATCCCGGGCACGAACCACTGCAGCGAACCGTCGCCGGGCAGCAGCGGCGCGAACAGCCCGAGAAAGAACAGCGGCTGGATCATCGAGAAGACCATCGAGAACGGGTCGCGCAGAATCGGCCGCAGCTCCCGGCTGAAGACCACCCGGGTGTCGGTGACGAGCGAAGTCATGATCAGGCCTCCACGAGTTCGACCGCGCCGCCCTCACGCAGGCTGCTTCCGGTCAGGGTGAGGAACACGTCGTCCAGGGTCGGGCGGGTCACCTCGATCGAGGCCGGCCCGAGCACGGCCCAGCGGGCGGCCAGCCGGGGCCCGTCCTCGCCGGTGATCCGCACCTCGGTGCCGGTGCGGGCGCCGCCGGTCTCCCGGGCCGCCGCGATCGCCGCGGACTCCGAGTCGAATCCGAGGATCACCCGGTCACCGACGTGGGTGGCCTTGAGCCGCTGCGGGGTGTCGTCGGCGATGATCCGGCCGTGGTCGATCACCACCACCCGTTCGGCCATCGAGTCGGCCTCGTCCAGGTAGTGGGTGGTCAACACGATGGTGGTGCCGTGCTCGGCACGCAACCGCAGGATGTGCTCCTGGAGGTTGGCCCGGTTCTGCGGGTCCAGCCCGGTGGACGGCTCGTCGAGGAAGAGCAGCTCGGGCGCGTGGATCAGGCCCATCGCGATGTCCAGACGGCGGCGCTGGCCACCGGAGAGGGTCGACACGGTCCGGTCCGCGACCTCGGCCAACCCCAGCGATTCGATCAGTTCACCGGCACGGGACCGGGCGGCGCGGACCCCCATCCCGTACGCCCGGCCCTGGCTGATCAGCTCGTCGCGTCCGCGCTGACTGTGCCCGGCGCCGTTGCCCTGTCCGATGTAGCCGATCCGCAGCCGCACCTCGCGCTGGTGCCGCACCACGTCGAACCCGGCCACCGTGGCGCTGCCGGAGGTCGGCGGGATGAGCGTGGTGAGCATCCGCAGCGTGGTCGACTTCCCCGCGCCGTTCGGCCCGAGCAGCGCGACCAGCTCACCCCGGTCCACGGTGAGATCGATGCCGTCGACCGCGCGCACGTCCTTGAACCGCTTGGTCAGCTCTCGCGTCTGAATCATGTCTCGACCCTAGGGTTCGCTGCGGCCATTTTCTGACCGCAATCCGGGGGATCCTGGGGTCATGGCGAACACCAGCGCACGGATGCTGCGGCTGCTCTCCCTGTTGCAGACGCATCGCTACTGGCCGGGCTCCGAGTTGGCCGGCCGTCTCGAGGTCAGCCCGCGGACCCTGCGCCGGGACGTGGACCGGCTCCGCGAGCTGGGCTATCCGGTGGACGCGTCGCGCGGCGTGGCCGGTGGCTATCAGTTGCAGGCCGGCGCCGCGATGCCGCCGCTGCTGCTGGACGACGAGGAGGCGGTGGCGATCGCGGTCGGTCTGCGGACCGCCGCGGCGGGTGCGGTGGCCGGGTTCGAGGAGACCTCGGTACGGGCCCTGGCCAAGGTGATCCAGCTGCTCCCGCCCCGGTTGCGCCGCCGGATCGACGCGTTGCGGGCGGTCACCGCGCCGGGTGTCCCCGGTGGTGGCCCGGTGCTCGACGCGATGGTCCTGACCACTGTGGCGATGGCCTGCCGGGGTGAGGAGCGGCTGCGGTTCGACTACGCGCCCCGGGAGGGCACGTCCGGCCGCCGGCACGTGGAGCCGCATCGGCTGGTGTCCCTGGGCCGCCGGTGGTACCTGGTGGCCTGGGATCTGGAGCGCGGTGACTGGCGCAGTTTCCGGGTGGACCGGCTGGCCGGGCCGGAGCCGACCGGGGCCCGGTTCCGCCCGCGTGAGCTGCCCGGCGGTGATCCGGTGGAGTGGCTGCGCTCCCGGATCCGCACCATCCCGAGCCGGTACGAGGTGTCGGTCCGGCTGCGGACCGATGTGGACACCGTGCGCGCGGCGACCGGCCAGTGGGGCGCGGTCGAGGAGACCCCGGACGGCTGCCGGCTGCGGATGAACGTCGACGACCTGGGCTGGCCGGTGATGCTCCTGGGGGTGCTGGACGTGCCTTTCACCGTGGAGTCGCCGGATGAGCTGCGGCAACGGGTGCGGCGCACCGGCGAGGCGCTGCTGCGGCACACGGCATAGCTTCATGGACGGACCGGCGCCCCCGTGGCGCCGGTCCGCAGTGAAGAACTTAGTGACGGGGTACGACACTTCTCCGTCGCTGATAATCCACAGCTTATATAAATCTCGATGGAATCATTCCGGGCGGCGGACCGAGCCCGCCAGTTCCAGCACCTGCCCGCTGGTGAACGACCGCGGCGTCATCAGCCGGAAGGCCGAGCCGTCCCCGAGTCTCGCCTGCACCATCCAGAACTCGGTGGCCTGGAACAGATCGGCCGGGCGGTCCCGCACGGTCACCGTCGACGCCCTCTCCAGCCCCTGAATCTCCTCCGGCCGGGTCAACGGCTCGGTCCGCGGCGTCCACTGGATCCGGAACTCACTCTCCGGCCGCGCCGGATCCCGGTACATCAGGATGTTCTCGTCCTTGAACGCGGCCAGCTCCCAGCCGTCCGGGACCAGGCCGGCGGTCACCGCGAAACGCAGCCGCTGCGGCTTGTCCTCGACCCGGCCGGCCAGGTCGACCAGGGCGCCGGCGGTGGCGTACCGGCCCTGCCCGGTCAGGCGCAGCCACACGCCGTCGCGGTGCTCCCAGACCAGGTCGAGCAGCGGCCCGCCGCCGATGACGTCACCGGGCTCGAGAATCCGGCCCGGCCGCCCGCCGACCTCGACGTCCCGCTCGCCGATGCCCAGGAACCGTTTTCCGTGATCCGCGTCGGTGCTGGTCAGATAGACGTCGCTGCCGTCGTCGGCCGGATACACGGCGATCACCGGCCGGCCCGGATCGGCGGTGAAGGCGGCCTCGCCGAGACCGGGCAGCGTGTACGGGAACTCCGGCGCGGTGGCCGCCACCAGCCGGATCGGCCCGGCCACCGGTGCGGCCGGCGGCCCGGTGAGCCGGGGAATCATGACGCCGCCGGCCGCCACCGCGGCGGCCAGGCCCAGCCCGGCCATCAACAGGCCCCGGCGCCGGACCGGAGACGGGCGGCGTCCGGGCACGGCGGCGAGCAACCGGGCCCGTGTCGCGTCCAGCACCGCGTCCGAGGGGCCGGGAGCGTCCGGGCCGTAGGCGTCGAGCAGCTCCAGATCGTTCATTTCTCCTCCTCGGGCAAAGCCGGGCTCCCGGTCAGGGCCGGGCTCAAAGCGGCACGGGTCAGGGCGCGAGCCCGGTTGATCCGGGAGCGGACGGTGCCGACCGGGATGTCCAGGGTCGCGGCGATCTCCGCGTACGACAGCTGGGCATAGGCCAGCAGCAGCAGGGCGTCGCGGTCCCGGGCCTTGAGCTTCGCCAGCGCCGCGGCCAGATCGGCGCGCAACGCCACCGCGTCGACCCGGTCGTCCACCGTGTCGTCGGTGTGCGGCCGGGGCTGCTCCCCGGCGGCCCGGGCCAGCGCACGGTAGCGGCGTTCCTCCTGCCGGACGTGCCGGCGCAGGACGTTGGTGGCGATGCCGAAGAGCCAGGGCCGCACCTCCAGCCGCAGCGGCTGGTAGTCGGCGCGACGCCGGAAGGCGATCAGGAACGTCTCGGCGAGCAGGTCGTCCGCGGGCGTCCCGATCCGGCGGCCCAGGTAGCGGTGGATCGCCACCGCGTGCCGGTCGAAGAGCGGCGCGAATCGTTCCGGCTCCCGGACCGATTCGCGGATCAGCACCTCGTCGGCGATGCGCATCGGTAGCGAGCGTAAGTCGGTCACACCCGTTGATGCCCGAAGCCGCCGGCCGGGTTCAGATCGGCCGGGAGAACCGCCACGACCAGGCGTCGTCCGCCTCGGTGGAGCCGTAGGTGCGCCGCCGCTCCACCTTGCGGAAACCGCGCGCCTGGTAGAACGGGATGGCCAGCTCGTTGCCGTCCAGCGCGGCCACCCACATCTCGGTGGCGCCGGCCGCCCGCAACTGGCCGGTCACCCGGTCCAGCAGCAGCGTGCCCAGGCCGCGCCCGCGCTCGTCCGGGTCCAGATAGAGGGTGAAGAGCTCGCCCACCCCGGGGGCGGTGAGCCCGCCGACCCCGGCGCCGACGATCCGCCCGTCCTCCTCGGCCACCTGGTAGCCGAGCCAGCCCGGCGGCGCCGCCGCCACCTCCGCGGTGACCCGCTCCAGAGTGAAGAACTCGGCGAGCATCCGCTCGATGAACTCACTGCTCAACAGGGTCGGATAGGTCTTCCGATAGCCCCGCACGCAGATGTCGCGGATCGCCGCCGCGTCCTCGTCACGAGCCGCCCGAACCAGAACCATCCGGTGAGGATAGGTCGCGCTGCCGGATGTGGTCGTCGTGCCACTCGGAGCCGACCAGGAACCGTTTCACCCCGACGATGGTGAAGCCGTGCCGGCCGTAGAACCTCGCGGCCCGGGTGTTCTGCTGGTTGACGCCGAGCCAGCAGGTCGCCGCCCCGGTCCCGGCGGCCGCGGTCAGCGTGGCGGTCATCAGCTCGCCGGCCGCGCCGCTGCCGTGCCGCTCGGCGGCCAGATAGAACTTGCTCAGCTCGATGCTGGTCGCGCCGTCCACCACGGCGGCCACGTTCGGGTCGGCGATCGGGCCACGGACCAGCATCGAGTAGCCGAGCGGCTGATCACCGTCGGACACGAGCAGCAGGATCCGGCCGGGGTCGGCCAGATAGCCGGCGAACCGTTCCACCGACAGATGGGTGGCGACGAACGCGTCGATGTCGGCCTGGGTGGTGCCCGGTGGGCAGGCCAGGCCGAAGGTCCGGTCGGCCAGGTCGTGCAGGACCCGTTCGTCACCGGGGACGGAAAGACGTGTGGTGATCGGCATGGCGAAACTGTTTAGACTCTTCAGAGTGAGCGAGCGGATGAGACAACTCGGCGATGTTATACCGCGTCCGGCCTCGGTGCGCCCCGTCGAGGCGGCGGCGTTCGGAATCGCCGGGGCGGCGGTGAGCGCCCCGCCCGGACTGGCCGAGGTCGCCGGCCACCTCGGTCTGCCCCTCGCCGCCGACGGCGCGATCCGGCTGGTGCTGGACCCGGCGCTGGCCGCCGAGGCGTACCGGCTGGAGATCACCGCGACGGCGGTGACCCTGACCGGCGGCAGCGCGCAAGGCGTCTTCTGGGGTGTGCAGACGCTGCGCCAGCTCGGCCCGGTGCTGCCCGGCGGCGTCATCGAGGACCGCCCGCGGTACGCCTACCGCAGCGCCATGCTCGACCTGGCCCGGCACTTCTTCACCGCCGCCGAGATCAAGGCGCACGTGGATCTGCTGGTCCAGTTCAAGATCAATCATCTGCATCTGCACCTCACCGACGACCAGGGCTGGCGGCTGGAGATCCCCGGCTGGCCCCGGCTCACCGAGGTCAGCGGCGGCGAGGGCACCGGCGTCGACGGGGCCGGACCGGGCTTCCTCACCCTGTCCGAGTACGCCGACGTGGTCGCCTACGCGGCCGCCCGGTTCGTCACCGTGGTCCCCGAGATCGACATGCCCGGACACGTCAACGCGGTGCAGGTCGCCTACCCGGAACTCACCGCGGACGGCGCGCCGGTCTCCCCGCGCACCGACGCCGAGGTCGGCTACTCGTCACTGGTCGCGGCGAAGGAGGAGACCTACGCCTTCGTGGAGGCCGTGCTCAAGACCGTCGCCGACCTCACCCCCGGCCCCTACCTGCACATCGGCGGCGACGAGTGCCTCTCCACGCCGCCGGAGGACTACCGCGCCTTCCTCGCCCGGGTGCTGCCGATCCCCGGCGCCCTCGGCAAACGGGTGATCGGCTGGCACGAGATCGCCGCCGCCGACCTGCCCGCCGACGCGATCGTGCAGTACTGGCGGCCGGAAGCCGCCGACGACGCGGTCAGCCGGGCCGCCGCCGACGGCAACCAGGTCATCGTCTCCCCGGCGGACCGCACCTACCTGGACATGAAGTACGACTCCGGCAGCCCGCTCGGGCTGGACTGGGCCGGGCACGTGAGCGTGCGGCGCTCCTACGACTGGGACCCGGCCGAACGCCTGCCCGGCGTCGGCGAGGAGACCATCCTCGGTGTCGAGGCGCCGCTCTGGTCGGAGACCCTGCGCAGCGTCGACGACGTGCGGTACCTGACGTTCCCGCGGCTCCCCGCGGTCGCCGAGGTCGCCTGGACCCCGCAGGCCGGGCGGGACTGGGAGTCGTTCCGGGCACGGCTGGCCGCCTTCGGGCCGGTCTGGACGGCGGCCGGGATCAACTACCACCGCTCACCGGAGATCGACTGGCACTGACCTCGGCCGGTGCCGCCGCCGGCCGGCCCTCCGGGACCACCAGCACGATGCCCTCCCGGGGCCGGGCCGGGATCCGGGACAGGTCGATGGTGGTGTCCTGCGGCGGCAGATAGTGATCCAACTCGGCCAGCCGCCGGCTCAGCGTGCCCAGCAACGCGACCGTCACCTGCTCACCCGGGCAGCGATGCCCGGTCCGCGGATCACCCCCACCCTGCGGGATCAGCTCGAACTCGCCGATCTCCCGGCCCAGGAAACGATCCGGATCGAAGGTGTACGGATCCGGCCACACCTGCGGATCGTGGTTCTGCCCGTAGACGTCCAGCAGCACCAGCGTCCCGGCCGGGATCGGCTCACCCTGGAAGAACAGGTCCCGGGTCGCCCGCGCGCCCAGGAACGGCGCGAACGGATAGAAACGCCGCACCTCGTGTGCGAACGCCCGGGCGTCCTCGTCATCACCCGTGCGCAACCGGGACTGGAGCCGCGGCCACATGTCCATCGCGTGCCCGGCGAACGCCACGAACCACGCCACCGCGATCGCCGGCCGGATCACGTTCAAGAGCTCCACCGCCGCCGTACGGGGTTCGAGCAGCTCGCCGTCGTCCCGGTGGTGCGCGATCACCGACAGCGGGCTCCCGGTGCGGGGCCGGGCCCGGACCTCGGTGATCAGCCGGGCCAGCCGCCGCTCCTGAACCTCCCGGGCCAGCAGCGCGCGCACTGTCCGCGGACCGACTGTCGCGAACCCGTCGACCATCGCCAGACAGTCCCGGGCCAGGGCGTCAACGTCACGATCAGCATCCGGTACGCCCACCCAGCGCGACACCGCGGCCGCGATCACCCGGGCCGACTCGTCCAGCAGCCGCACCGGCGGGCCACCCCGCCACCGTGCCGCCGCCGCGTCGAACTCCCGCCCGGCCAGCTCGGCCAGCCGGACGGCGCCGTCCCCGTCCAGCAGCAGTGCGGTGAACAGCGCCTTCCGGTGCCGGTGCGCCGCCCCGTCCAGGGTGTGCACCGCGCCCCGGCCGAACAGCGTGCGCACCACCAGCCCCGGCAGTGCCGAATGGCGCTCCATGTCGTTCGCGTAGAAGAACCGGGCCGCGTCCGGCCCGCAGACCGCCACCGCCGGCTGCCCCAGCACCCGCGTCCGCACCGGGCCGCCACCCGTCCTCCGGCGCAGATCCGGTAACCACGCGTAACCCTTGAGAGCTACCGCAACTGTCTGATCGACGTCAGCCATGCCATCCGTATAACCCCCTGAACGGGCGCGAAACGATTACCCACGGTTTTGGCCCTACTCTGGTTCGTCATCGGGGAGGAGAACGGGTTTTGAGCAAGGGTGCACCGGCCGCCGCGCGATCGGCGGCCGCGCTGGCCGGGTTCGTGATCGTCGCGGGGCTGCAACTCGCGGTGGTGCTGATCGCCCTGGGGCTGCTGCTGCGGGCGCTGCCCGGCGGCTTCGCCCTGCGGATCGGCGTGCCGCTGAGCATCGCCACGATCGGCGCGCTCGGCTATGCCACCTGGCGTGCCCTGCACACCCGCCACCGGGTTCCGGCCGGGGTCGCGGTCAGCCGCGACCAGGCCCCCCGGCTGTGGGAGATGGTGGACGCCGCGGCCGCCGCCGCCCGGGTCCCCGCGCCGTCCGGGGTGACCGTGGTCGCCGACGCCACCGCCGCCCTCGGCGAGCGCACCCGGCTGCTCGGGCTGATCGGCGGGCGGCGTGACCTCTACCTCGGGCTGCCGCTGCTCCAGGCACTCGAACCGGACCGGCTGGCGGCGATCGTCGCGCACGAACTCGGCCACGGGTCGCCCACGCTCGGACGGTGGGCGCCGATGGCGTACCGGGGGCGGGTCGCCGTGGGGCGCACCATCCCGCGGATCGCGCGGCGCAACGTGGCCGGGGCGGTTCTTCGCGCGTACGCCGGGGTCTACCGCCGCCTGGACGCCCCGTTCAGCCGCGCGCAGGAACTCAACGCCGACCGGATCGCCGCCGCCCACGCCGGAACCGCCGCCGCTGTCGCCGCACTGCGCGACCTGCCCGCGCTGGCCGGGATGCAGCGGCTGTTCCACGCCGAGTACGTGGGGCCCGGCTGGCAGGCCGGATACGTGCCGGACGACGTGTTCGGCGGGCTGCTCCGGGTGCTGGCGGCCCGGACCACCGAGATGGCGATGCTGCGGGCGCGGGACCCGGAGCCGTCCGGCCCCTGGGACACCCACCCACCGCTGCCGGAGCGGATCGCGGCGCTGACCGCCACCGATTCCGTGGTCACCGGTGCCGAGCCATCCGGCTCTGCCATGTCCGGCTCTGCCGCGTCCGGCCGGGAATCGGCGGCCGGTCCCGCGGATTCCGCCCGTGCCGTCGGTGATTCGTCGGATTCATCCAAATCGTCCCCTGTGGATAACGCTGTGGATGAAGCCCTCGCGAAGGTGGGTGCCGGCGAGGTCGCCGTCGGTGGCGCCACGTCGCCCGCCGGATCGGCCAGGCGCGCCGACACCGGAGGCGAGCCCGGCCGGGAATCGGTGCCCGATCAGGCACCGGTGCCGAACCGGGAACTGGTGCCCGATCTGCCAGGACTCGGGCGGACGCTGCAAGCCGTCGCCTTCCCGCCGCGCGGGCGGACCGTGGTGAGCTGGGACGACTGTCTGAGTGTGGCGCGCACCTCGGAGATGGAGCGGGAGGCCGAGGCCGCGCTGGCGGCGATCGCCCGGGCCGTCGGGGCCGGTGTCCCGGACGCCGCGCACCTGCTCACCCTGGCCGCGGACGGGCGGTTGCGGGCCGCCGCGACCACCCTCTTCCCGGACGCGCCGCCGGAGGAGGCCACCTCGCGGATCGTCGAACTCCTCGCGCTGATGCTGGCCCTCGCCGCGCTGCGCAGCGGGGTGGCCCGCTGGCGGCACAGCTGGACCGGCGCGGCCGAGGTGGTCGCGGTCGACGGCGGCTACCTGGATCTCGCCGAACTGGCCGCCGCGGCCGCCGATCCGGAGACGACCGAGGCGGTCCGGGCCTACCTGACCCAGGCCGGTGTCGACCTGTCGGCGTCCGCCGCCGAGTCGGGGTCGGCGCGGGCCCAGGTGCTCGGCGGCCTGGTCAACCTGTCGGCGGACGGCTCCCACACCGACGTCCTGATCACCGATCTGGGCCTGTTGCTGGTCCCCGGCCTGCCCCGCAACCGCCGTCACGAGTCGAAGCGCCGCCTCACCCGGATCGCCGCCGACGGCATCCCGGCCGGCGCGCTCCTGCCCGCCGGTTCCGGTTCTGCCGGTTCGGGTCCCGGCGGTTCCGGTTCTGCCGGTCCCGGTCCCGGACCCGCCGGCCCCCGATCCGGGGCCGGCGCCGGCCCCGGCGCCGACCAGCCGGCATCGGCCCCCGCGGCGACGGGCCGGTCCTCGGCGGGCGGCGCTGCGGGTTCCTCCGTGGGCGATGCCGCGAGCGGTCGGCCGGACGCTTCGGCCGGCGGTTTGCCGGGAGCTTCGGCAGGTGGTTCTCCAGGCGCTTCGGCCGGCGGTTTGCCGGACGCTCCGGCGAGTGGCTCCGCGAGCGGTTCCGCGGGTGCCTCCCGGCACGCTTCCACCGGCGGCACCACCGGTGGTTCCGCGGGTTCCGGCGGGGTTCTGCCCAGGGGCGGGCGGTTCGTGTCGTTCGCGGATGTGGCCGGGGTGACCACGCTGCCGGGCCTGCGCAAGGGATGGGCGATCGGGCTGCGTGACGGCGGGGAGCTGACCCTGCGGCCGGCTCTGGACGCCGACGAGCTTCCCGGTGGCTGGGCGGCCTGGGACGAGGCGGTGGCGTTCCTCGCCGGAACTCGCTGACCCTTTCCTATTGGATGATCCATTTCGGACTCCGGCACTTGTTGCCGGGGTCCGATGGTGTTTTCCGGCTACTCGATGTGATGACGGAGTGAACCTGTCAAGGGTTGATTCCGTACTCGAAAGTGAAGGCAGTCGCCTGTCCGACGATTCTGCAACCGGTACGTCACTTTAGGTCACAATAACCTCAGTGATTGTTCGCTTCATCCACATCCGAAATGGGTAGCAGGGGTGCCGGATGGGGAGTGACGATCGTCTCGGAAGCGGGGGAGGGACCACAATGGAACAACGAGGTCCACTGGCACTCTTCGGGGCGATCGTGGCGGTCGGTGTCGGGCCGGCGCTCTGGCTCGGCGCCCAACTGGGCGCGGTCGATCTCGCGCCCGGTCAGCGTCCCGCCCCGATCGATGGACAGTTCCCGGGTGTCGACATGAATTTCGGTGGCGCCGGCGCGGGGGAGATGCCCGCCGACGGCGCGTCGTTCAGCCCGTACTCGTATCAGCCGGTGGCTCCGCCGGCCGCCACCTCCAGCACGCCGCGCACCGAGCCGGCCGCCTCGGCCACCTCGGCCGCCCCGAGTCCGCTGCCGTCCCGGAGTGTTCCGCCGATCGTGCTGCCGTCGATCCCGGCGTTCTCGGCGTCGCCGTCCGCGAGCCAGTCGGCGACCCCGCCGGCCGTCCCGGATCCGTCGGCGAGCGTCACCCCGTCCGAGTCGGTGCCGCCGGTGCCGGTGCCGGTGTCCAGCACGGAACCGGTGCCCGTCCAGCAGTGACGAGCCCGCGCGGCGATGACGGGAGAGGCCTTCGGCGAGAAGGCGATGAGCGAGGCCGTGGCGAGAAGGCGATGACGAAAGGGAGGGGAGCCGGATGCTCCCCTCCCTTTTCGTTCGTGCGGCGAGAAGTCCCGCTCAGAGACCGAGCAGCCGGTCCAGGATGTCGCGGTAGCTGCGGAACTCGACCCGCAGCGCCTCGGTGTCGTCGGAGCCCTTGCTGAACGAGCCCCGGTGGTCGCGCAAAGCGGCGGCCAGCTTGTCGACCGCCTCGTCGACCAGGCCGGAGGCGTCCGAGGTGGCGCCCTTCGGGTCGTCGACGAACCGGAGCTGGACGTCGCGCCAGCGGTCCCGCAGCGGCTGGGTGTCGGCGGCCGGGAAGAACGCCACCGGGCCGGTGGGGGTGGTCTCGGTCACCGGAGCCGGCGGGATCAGCGGCTCGTCCCGGTCCGTGACCTCGTCCCGGTCGTCGGCGTCGGTCTTGTCCGTGACATCGGTGGCGCCGAACGACTTGTCGTCGACGGTGCTGTCCGGCGTACCGGAAAGCTTGCCGGTCGTACCGAAATCGTTGTCGTCCTTCTTGTCTGCCGCGTCCGGAACGCCGTCGCCGTCCTTGTCGTCGACGTCCCGGGGCGTGCCGGTGTGGACCACCTGCGTGGCGTGCGGGTCGCCGGCGGAGTCGCGGTCGTCCAGGAAGCGGTCATCCGGGGAGCGGTCGTCCAGGGAGCGGTCGCCCGGGGAGCGGTCGTCCAGGGACAGGTCCACGTCGTCCTTGCCGTCGCGGTCCCGGTCGATCGGGGAGACCGGGGTGGGAGCCGGGTTGACCTGCACGGGCTCGGCCCGGTGGGTGCCGTCGTCGAAGGCGACCGTGCGGTCCGGATCGGACGATGAGGAGGAGGAGCCGGTGGTGGAGGAACCGGGCAGGGCGGTGGTCCGGTCCGGGTCGTCGTCGGTGTCGGCCGGCCGGGCCGGGGCGGAGCCGGCCACCGTGCCGGGCTCGTCGGAGCGGGTGTGCCAGGGCGAGCCGGCCCGCTGCTGGGGCACCGGGGTGCCGGTGTTCTCCTGCTCGTCGACGTTGTCCTTGGCCTCGTTGGAGAAGAAACGCATGGTGGGGGACTCCTCAGCGGCTGGTGGGTTCGGTGGGGGTGGCGGTGGTGTCGCCGGTGGCCGGTCGCGGCGCCGGGGTGGCGCGCCCGACCGGGTCCTCGCCGAGCAGGTCGGCGAAGAGGGCGCGGTAGTGGACGAGGGCCTGGCGCAGGTCCTCGGTGACGGCCTCGCCGTCCCGGCTGCGGCGGCTGATCTCGTGCGCCTCGCGGTAGTGCTCCAGGGTGGCGGCGTGCTCCACCGACAGGTCGGCGAGCCGCTCGTCGTAGTCGCCGGTCGGGTAGCCCCGCTCGGCGATCAGCCGGGTGACCAGCTCATCGGCGGTGGCGACGGCCTCGGCCGGGCTGTCCACGAACCGGATCTGGACCTCTTCCCAGGCGGTGGCGTAGCGGGAGCGGGATTCCGGGGACAGGGGCTTGAGTTCCAGCTGGGCGTGCCGCTTGGTGCGTTCGGTCAGCTCCTTCTCGGCCTCGGCGCGGTTGCCGGTGTCGGCGACCACACGGTCGTACTCGGGGCCGAAGGTCTGACGCAGCCGCCGGCGTTTGGCGGCCTGGACACCGAACACGACCGCGGCCAGGATCAGCAGGACGGCGACGATCAGGACGATGGTGGCGGTGGGGGACATCAGGTTCCTCCTTCTTCCACCGCCTGTATTCCCATCCACTACCGCGCGCCAATCCCCCTCCGGCCCGGTAAAGGCGTGCCAGGGTGTGATTCGGACAGCATGCGGGACGGACTGTCGTAAGCCCGACGATCTCTCAAAAAGATCGCGTGCCGTTCTGGCTGGACAAACAGGAGGGCGAGGGGCGATCCGGCTCGGGCGGGAACTAGCTGAGACGGACGTCATTACGTATTCTTCCGCAAGCGCTTGTCACGGCGTACCGGTCGTCATCCCCCAACGGCCGGAAGTACGGACGGACATGCTGATCGTTTCCTGCCGAACCCCTCGGGCGGAGCTTGATGAAGAGCCGTAACTGGTCGATCCGTTCGAAGATCATCGCGATGGTCGCGGTGCCGCTCTCCGCAGTGCTCGCGCTCTGGGTCTTCGCCACCACGGTGACCGCCGGCCCCGCCCTCAACCTGATCGAGGCCCGCGACTCGGTGGTGAAGCTGGGGGAGCCCGGCCTCCGGCTGATCTCCCAGCTCCAGCGCGAGCGGCACTTCTCGGCCATCTACCAGGGCACCGCCCGTCCGTCGAAGACCGAGTTGACCCGGGAACGGTCCACCACCGACCAGATCATCGAGGAGTTCCGCCGGTCGGCCGGTGAGGCCGAACCCAACGACGAGGTCCGGGCCCGGGTCACCGAGCTGCTGGCCGAGCTGGACGGGCTGCCGCAGATCCGCCAGGAGGTGGACGATCGCAAGCGGAGCTACTTCTACTCGGTGCAGGACTTCGACCGGATCATCGACGCCACCTTCGAGGTCTCCCGGACCGCGGCGGTGTTCATCCAGGGCCGGGTCGACCGGGAGAGCCGTGGTCTGATCTCCGCGTTCCGTGGCCTGGAGTATCTGAGCCGGATCGACGCTCTGCTGGCCGGCGCCAACGCGCAGGGCCGCATCGACGCCGCGGTCCGCGAGCAGATCATCCTCTCCATCGGTACGGCCGACTACCTGATCAGCTCGGGTGTCGAGGACATGCCGGAGAGGTCGCAGGGTGAGTACGCCAGCCTGATCACCCACTCCAGCTTCGTCGAACTCGACATCCTGAAGAAGAAGATGCTGGCCCAGGGGTACGTGGGTGGGCCCCCGCCGGTGTCCGGGATGGACTGGCAGCCCACCTACGACTACGTGGCGCAGGAGTTGCGGTCCTTCGGCATGCGGGTGGTCGACGAGATCGCCGAGGACGCGACGCCGCTGGCCATCGACATCATCGCCCGGCTGATCGCGGCCGCGCTGCTCGGCCTGGTCGCGCTGGGCCTGTCGGTCTACGTGTCGGTCCGCCTGGGCCGCTCGCTGGTCGGCCGGCTGATCCGGCTGCGGCGGGACGCCATCGAGCTGTCCTCCGCGCAGCTGCCGTCGGTGGTCCGGCGGCTCCGGCACGGCGAGAGTGTCGACGTGCAGATGGAGACCCCGCCGCTGGAGTACGGGCAGGACGAGATCGGCCAGCTCGGCCGGGCGTTCACCGAGGTCCAGCGTACGGCCGTGCAGTCGGCAGTGGACGAGGCGAACGTCCGCCGGGGCATCAACGAGGTCTTCCTCAACATCGCCCGGCGCAGCCAGACGCTGTTGCACCGGCAGCTCTCCCTGCTGGACAAGATGGAGCGCCGGGAGACCGACCCGCAGGAGCTGGAGGACCTGTACCGGGTCGACCACCTGGCCACCCGGATGCGGCGGCACGCCGAGGACCTGGTCATCCTGGCCGGTGCGGCCCCCGGCCGGGGCTGGCGCAACCCGGTGCCGGTGATCGACGTGGTCCGGGGCGCGATCAGTGAGGTGGAGGACTACAAGCGGGTCGACATCCGCGCGGTCGCCACCGCCGCCCTGGTCGGCCGGACCGTCGGTGACGTGATCCACCTGCTCGCCGAGCTGATCGAGAACGCGGCGTCCTACTCGCCGCCGCACACCCGGGTGCAGGTCAGCGGGCAGCTGCTGCCGAACGGGTACGCCGTCGAGATCGAGGACCGGGGCCTGGGGATGGCCGAGCCGGACATGGCGGAGGCGAACCGGCGTCTGGTCGAGCCACCGGACTTCGATCCGGCGGACAGCGCCCGGCTCGGTCTGTTCGTGGTGGCCCAGCTGGCGCACCGGCACGGCATCAAGGTGTCGCTGCGCACCTCACCGTACGGCGGCATCACCGCGATCGTGCTGGTCCCGGGCGAGCTGGTGGCGATCGTGCCCGGCGGCGGCAGCGGCCGTCCGGCCGGGGAGTCGTCCCGTGACCTGTCGGGCTCGCAGCCCCGGCGCAACGGCGCCGAGCAGCGGCAGATCACCGCGAACGGCAGCCTGACCGCCTTGGACGACGTGCGGGTGCCGATCAACGGCGCGACGATGGACGTACCGGTGATCTCCGGTCCGAAGACCCCGGTGGAGAGCCCCAACGGACCCGCGCCGAGTGTGGTCGCGGCCGAGCTGAGCGCCGAGGGCCTGGTCCAGCGCAAGCGGATCCGCAAGACGGTGGAGCAGCCGGCCGAGGGCGAGCAGTTCACCGGCCCGCGGTCCGGGGTGTCCATGCCGGTGGACGCCGGGCCGGCGCCGGATCAGACGTTCGACCTGTCGATGCTCGACGAGATCGCGGCGGGCCTGCCGGCCGGTGTGGCCCGGTCGGTCCCGCGCAACTCGGCGCCCGCCGCGCCGGTGGAGACCGAGCCGCCGACGGAGCCGTTGGTGCCGGTCGATGACGTACCACCGCTGGTTTCGGAGGGTGATGACGGTCTGCCCCGCCGTGTGCGGCAGGCCAACCTGGCTCCGCAGCTGCGCCAGCCGGTCGTGGACCCGGAGCCGAACGCCCCGGCCCGCAGCCCGGAACAGGCCCGCAGTCTGATGAGCGCACTACAGAGCGGCACTCGCCGTGGTCGTGTGGACGCGGCCCGCGAGGAGTCGGCCACGGCGGGGCTCGGGGCGGCCGAGCCTGTGGACGCGACGTTCGACAATGCCGCTACCGTCAGTTTCCCGGCCCTCGGGGATTCCGCGCGCGCGGCGTCCACGACGGCGGGAGTGAACGCACCATCCGGGCCGGAGGCCGGCGTGGACGGCGACCACGTCGATGGACCCGGGGAGAACCTCTTGCTGGAGAAGGACGCATAAGTGGCACAGACGAAGCAGAGCGCGAACCTCACCTGGCTCCTGGACGACCTCATCGAACGGGTACCGACCGCCAATCAGGCGGTGGTGCTCTCGGCCGACGGGCTGATGCTCGGCGCCTCCGCGGGGCTGAGCCGCGAGGACGCGGAGCACCTCTCGGCGATGGCGGCCGGATTCCAGAGCCTCGCCAAGGGCGCGAGCCGGCATTTCGAAGCGGGCGCGGTCCGGCAGACGGTGGTGGAGATGGAGGAGGCCTTCCTCTTCGTCACCGCCGCCGGCCAGGGCGCGTGCCTGGCCGTGCTCGCGTCCGCCGACGCCGACCTGGGACTGATCGCCTATGAGATGGCGATGCTGGTCACCCGGGTCGGCCAGACCATGGCGGCCCCCGAGCGGTCGGTGCTGACACCGTCCGACGTCTTCTGAGAAGCCGCGTATGACCCCACACGATTGGCTGGACAACGATGCGGGGCCGGTGGTTCGTCCGTACGCGATGACCCAGGGCCGTGTCGCCCCGGCGGACTGCGACTTCGACCTGGTCGCGTTCGTCGTGGCGACGGTGCCTGACCTGGCTTCGGGTCAGCAGCTGCAGCCGGAGCACCATGCCATCGTGGCGGCCGCCTGGGAGCCGATCTCCGTGGTCGAGCTGGCCTCACAGCTCGACCTGGCGATCGGCGTCGTCCGGGTGTTCCTCGGTGATCTACGCTCAGCGGGCTTGATCTCGCTGTACGAACCCCCGGCTGCCACGCAGCCGCACGACGTCGACGTACTCAAGGCGGTTGTCAATGGACTCCGTGCGCTCTGACCGCAACGGCGGCTCGTCGCGCATCCCCGTCGCTCTCAAGATCCTCATCGCCGGGGGGTTCGGGGCGGGCAAGACCACCATGGTCGGATCGGTCAGTGAGATCCGGCCGCTGCAGACCGAGGAAGTGCTCACCGGTGCCGAGGGCGCGGACGACGTCTCCGGAGTGGAGGCGAAGACCACCACCACGGTGACCATGGACTTCGGCCGGATCACCATCACCGAGGATCTGCAGCTCTACCTCTTCGGCACGCCGGGGCAGGACCGGTTCTGGTTCCTCTGGGACGAGCTGTCCCAGGGCGCGCTGGGCGCGGTGGTGCTGGCCGACACCCGCCGGCTGGCCGACTGTTTCCCGTCCATCGACTACTTCGAGCAGCGCGGGACCCCGTTCGTGGTCGCGGTGAACTGCTTCGACACCGAGCACCGGTTCGCGCCGGACGCGGTGGCCCGGGCTCTCGACCTGGACCCGGGTGTGCCGGTGGTCCTGTTCGACGCCCGCGACCAGGTGGCCGCCCGCAACGTGCTGATCGAGCTGGTGGAGTACGTGGCCCGCCGTCAGCTGACCGCCGCCGGCCACCGCTGACACGAGGTCAGTTCGTGTGCCGATTTCCGGCTCGATCCGAGCCGGAAATCGGCACACGAACTGTTCAGTGCTGGGCTTCGGCCTCGGCCTGGGGTGGCACGCAGATCAGCCAGGATGACAGGCGGCGCAGTGTCCTCGGCGTCAGCAGGCCCCGGTGCACCAGATCCTCGGGTGTCCGGTAGGGCCCGTTCTCGTACCGGTCCACGGCGATCCGGTGCGCCTCGACCAGGTTGATCCCGCGCAGTCCGGCCAGCACGTGCTCGGGCGCGTGGTTGAGGTCGACCAGCCCGCCGTCGTCGTAGTGGCGCGGCAGATCGGGCCGCCCGATGGCGTACTGGCGGGCGCCGGCCGGATTGAACGAGGCGTACTGGCGGGCCATCTGCCGCTGGGTCCGGGCCCGGCCGGAGTCGCCCGGGTGGTAGGCCAGGACCGCGCCGTGCACCGAGGCGAGCGCGATGATCCCGATGGCCAGGATCAGCCCGACGGCCTCCGCGTCCGATCCGATCTCGGCTTCCGGGGCGCTCGGGTCGACCAGCCAGAAGAACACCATCAGACCCACCGCGATCAGGTAGCCGATCGTGGAGAGCAGTTCGCGCAGGCTGCGCCGCTGGACCGCCGCGTAGGCGAAGTATCCCCAGCTGCCCAGTGAGCAGGTCATCGTCGGCACCATCGCGGCCAGGATGACCTCGGCCCAGACGCCGGCGTCGCGGCGCGGGGTGAGCGGCACGGCGGCGCCCATCGGACCGTATCCCCAGCCGGGGACCGCGGTCGCGTACGGGCCCGGCGAGATCGGCTGGGGGCCGGGCGAGGGCGGGGCCGGGAGCGGTGATGGCGCTGGGAGCGGTGGTGGCGCCGGGACCGGTGCTGGCGCCGACGCCGGCGGCTCGTTGCGCAGGATCTGCCGGTGCGTCTCCTGGAGGCGTTCGCCCGGCTCGGCGCCGAGTTCGTCGAGGAAGTACTCCCGGGCGTCGCGGAACGCCGCCAGCGCCTCGGCCTGCCGTCCGCTGCGGTAGAGCGCGATCATCAGCTGGGCCCGCAGACCCTCCCGGAGCGGGAACTCCTCCACCAGGCGCGACAACTCGGACACCAGCCCGGCGAAGCCGCCGCGGGACAGTTCGATCTCCGCCCACAGCTCCCAGGCGCTGGCGCGCTCCTCGTGCAGCCGGGTGCGGGCGGCCTCGAAGATCGATCCGGTCAGCCCGCCGAGGGCCTCGCCCCGCCACAGGTCCAGGGCGGTCCGGGCGGCCCGCGCCGCCTCCTCCAGGTTCCCGGCCCGCCGTTCGGCGTCGGCGCGGGCCAGCCCGTTGCGGAACTCCTCGGTGTCGAGGGCGCCGGTGCTCAGCACGTAGCCGCCGTCGGTGAGGGCGAGCAGCTCCCCGGGGGTGCGCGGCGAGCGGTCCGGGTCGAGCACCCGGCGCAGGCCGGCCACGTATTTCTGGACGACGTTCGGGCCGTTCTCCGGCGGATCGTCGCCCCACACCGCGGCGACGATCCGGTGCACCGGGACCGGCTTGCCGAGGTTCAGCAGCAGCACGGCGAGGACGGCGCGCTGCTTGGCCGGGCCGAGGTCGAGCGGGAGCCCGTTGCGGAACGCCCGGACGGCGCCCAGCAACTCGAACCGCGGCGGGTCCGTCACCCCGACACCCCCATGTCGACCAGCAGTTTCTCTCGACGGCAGCGGAACCGCAGCCGACGGCAGCATAGCCGCAGCGCATCGGCAGCCGTCGTCAGGAGGCTTCTCCCCATCAACGCATCACCGCCCCCGTGAGGAAACCGAAGCGATGAACGTTTTCACCGAACGCCTGGTGGGTTCGAGCGCCCTGCTGATCACCACCACCCTGCTGGCCGCCTGCGGTGTGGGCGAGGCCGTCAAGGACGTGGCCGGCGAGGTCTCCGCGGCCACCACACTGACCAAGGCCCTGCCGAACGCCGGGACACCGGTGTTCCACTACAGGATCAAGGGCGGCGTGCAGCCGCTCGCCGGGGTGGTGGACGCCCCGAACAAGTCGATGACCACCGAGATCAACGAGAAGATCCCGGACGCCGGTCTCACCCTGTCGATGAAGTTCCTGGTCATCGGGGATCAGGCGTGGACCAGGATCTCGTTCGACGGCGCGAAGTCCGGCTCCGGCCTGCCGAAGCTGCCGAAGAAGTGGATGAAGCTGGACTCCGGCAAGCTCTCCGCGGACTCGGCCGAGGACCTCACCTACCAGGGCGAGACCGATCCGGGCTTCGTGAGCTCGCTGCTGCTCGCCTCGGCGGACCTGAAGGAGACCGGCGAGCGGACGTACGCCGGCACCACCGACCTGACCCGGTCGACCGAGGCCGAGATCGTCGAGTCCGAGGTGCTCACCGCCCTGGGAGAGAAGGCCAAGGCGGTCCCGCTGGAGCTGACCCTGGACGCCGAGGGCCGGATCACGACCGCTCTCGTCGAGATCCCGGCGGCCGGCAAGGCCGGGGCCGCCACCTACGAGGTCGTCTACGACCAGTACGGCAGCGCCACCCCGGTGACGGCTCCGGCCGACGGTGTCGCCGCCACCGAGGACGTCTACGAGCTGCTCAACGGATAGGCAGCCGACGGCACACCGCCGACGGCATCGCGGGTCAAACGGGGGTCCGCGATGCCGTCGGCGGTGTGCTGCCGTGCTTTCCGGTGTTCTGTGGTGGGATCGGGGCATGGGTTCCAGCCATGAATACGTCTTCGTCGGTTGCTACACCGGGGACAAGGGAGGTGAGGGGGACGGCATCACGCTGCTGCGGCGCGACCCGTCCACCGG
This sequence comes from Actinoplanes sp. G11-F43, assembly GCF_050589265.1. Taxonomy (NCBI): domain Bacteria; kingdom Bacillati; phylum Actinomycetota; class Actinomycetes; order Micromonosporales; family Micromonosporaceae; genus Actinoplanes; species Actinoplanes sp. G11-F43. The sequence continues at coordinate 99,929 of NZ_JBNZCE010000015.1, read as the reverse complement.
CGACCTGACCCGGCTCGGGCTGGCGGCGCGCACCCCGTCCCCTTCGTTCCTGGCACAACACCCCACCCTTCCGGTCCTGTACGCGGTGAACGAACTGGACCAGGGCACGGTCACCGCCTTCTCGGTGGCCCCGGACTGCTCGCTGATCCCGCTGACCACCCGCTCCACCGGCGGATCGGACCCGTGTCACCTCGCCGCCACCGCGGACGGCCGGCACCTGCTGGTGGCGAACTACGCGAGCGGGTCGGTGGCCGTACACCCGCTGGACGCCGAGGGGGTGCCCGGCGATCGCAGCGACCTGCTCACCCTCACCGGATCCGGTCCGGACGCGGAGCGTCAGGCCGGGCCGCACGCCCACCAGGTGGTTCCGGACCGCAACGGCGCCGACGTGCTCATCTCCGACCTGGGCTCGGACCGGGTGTGGCGGTCGCGGCTCGATCCGAACACGGGCCGGCTGGGCGCCCCGGAGCCGGCCGTGCGGGCGAAGGCGGGCACCGGCCCGCGGCACCTGCGGCTGTCCGGTGACGGCGCGCTGCTGCTCGCCGGTGAGCTGACCGGGACGCTCTCCTGGTACCGCCCGGCCGGTGGTCCCACGCTCGAGTCGTGGGGCGAGACCGCGTCCAGCACGCTGCCGGGCCCGGTCTACCCGTCGGAGATCGCGATGGGCCCCGACGGCCGGTTCGTCTATGTGGCCAACCGCGGCCCGGACACCGTGTCGGCCTTCGCCTGGGACGGCGAGAGCGCCACCCTGATCGCCGAGGTGCCGACCGGCGGGGTGTGGCCGCGGCACATGGTGCTGCTCGGGGATCACCTCTACGTGACCAATCAGCGTTCACACAACGTGACCGTTTTCCGCATCGATCCGGATACCGGAATCCCCGGACGGCAAGGCGAACCGACCGGAGAGCCGACACCGACCTGTCTGCTCCGATGGAATCCGCCGATGATCAGGTCATAGGGGAGATCGGACATTGTGGCGCGTCGGTGACGTACCCGGGCCAACCCGGCGCGTCACCGGCCCTCCCAGGCACCCATCGGAACGGCGTCATCACGCTCGGTATTTTCTAGATCCAGAAGCGCCAATCTGAGTAATTTTCGACCGAACGTATATGGCATTCAGCTTCGGACATGCGCACTATTGAGCGCGTGTCTGGCCGCCATCGTAGGAACTTCAACTCAAAGGGAGCGAGCGTCGTCGGAGGTGCGATGGCGCTCGTCGTCGTAGTCGCCGGTACGTACCTCGGCTATCAGCAGTTCGCCGACAACTCGTGCACCGGTTCGGTGAACCTGACCGTCGCGGCGTCTCCCGAGATCAAGCCTGCCGTCGAGCAGGTAGCCGCGCAGTGGAGCCAAGCGGGCACCGGAGTCGACGGGACGTGTGTCTCCGTCGCGGTCGAGGCGGTGAACTCGGCGACGATCGCCGGCGCGGTCTCCCGCGACCACTCGGTCACGCTGGTCGGCCTGGACAAGGCCCCCGACGCCGTCCAGGTCCCCGACGTGTGGATCCCGGACTCCTCGACCTGGCTGATGCGCCTGCAGACCGAGGCCGCCGGCTTCCTGCCGAGTGCGGTCTCCTCGGTGGCGCAGAGCCCACTGGTCCTCGCCGCGCCCGAGCCCATCGCCGAGCGGATGGGCTGGCCGAACAAGAAGATCGGCTGGACCGACCTGCTCGGCAACTTCAGCTCCGACGAGCCGCTGTCGGTCGGCATCATGAACCCGACCATGGACTCGTCCGGTCTCAGCAGCCTGCTGGCGATCAGCCAGTCGGTCGGCACCGCGTCGGCCGAGGCGAACCAGGCCAAGACCCGCGCGCTGACCGTGCTGGCGAACAACAAGTACAACCTGCGCGACGAGTTGCTGGCCAAGTTCCCCAAGTCGGAGGGTGACCTGGGCGCCACCGACGCGGTGAGCATCGCGCCGGTGTCCGAGGAGGACGTGGTGGCGTACAACGCCCAGCGTCCGGGCGTGCCGCTCGCCGCGATGTACCTGGACCCGAGCCCGCCCCCGCTGGACTACCCGTACACGATCATGCCGCAGGTGGTGGACCAGCAGAAGTCGGCCGCCGCCAAGGCGCTGCTCGGACAGCTCTCCGCCGGTGGTGGCAAGGACGCGCTGGCCGCCGTCGGCCTGCGCTCCCCGGACGGCACCTACGGCGCCAGTTTCGCGGCGCCGATGGGCGCGCCCCAGGCGTCGCCGGCCGTCGCCAACCCGGCCGACAAGGCGGCCAGCGGCGGCACCGCGGCCGCCGCCGAGACCGGCGCCGCGCTGAGCGCCGTGGTCGGCAGCTGGATCGCCATCACCACGCCCGGCCGGGCCCTGACGATCTTCGACACCTCCGGCTCGATGCGGGACCCGGTGCCGACCGCGGGTAACAAGACCCGTGCCCAGGTCACCCAGGCCGCGGCCCGGACCGGTCTGGGCCTGTTCAGTGACAAGTGGTCGGTCGGGGTGTGGCGGTTCTCGACCAGTGAGAACGGCGGGTTGCCGTACCGCGAGCTGGTGCCGATCAAGTCGCTGAGCACCTCGCGCAGCGAGCTCCAGGCGTCGATCGACGACCTGACGCCGAAGCAGAACGGCGGCACCGGTCTGTACGACTCGCTGCTCGCCGGCTACAAGCACGTGAAGAAGGGCTGGACCAAGAACAAGATCAACTCGGTCATCCTCTTCACCGACGGCAAGAACGAGTTCAGCGACGGTCTCAGCGACGACCAGTTCCTGTCGCAGTTCGAGAAGGAGGTCGACCCGACCAAGCCGATCCGGGTGATCCTCATCGGCATCGGCGACGGGGTCAGCGAATCCGAGCTGAAGGCGATCCAGAACGTCGACGAGAAGAACGTCGGTGTGTTCATCGCGAAGGACCCGACGAAGATCACCACGATCTTCGCGCAGGCGATCGGTTCGCGTACCGGCGTGAAGTGATCCCCTGATCGCAGGTGCCGTGACGGCCGTCGTCCCCCGGGGCGGCGGCCGTCGTCATGCGCCCCGGCGCAGCCAGGCCGCCGGATCCTCACGGACCGCCCGGATCACCGTGTCCGCGGCGCCCCGCATCGCGGCGTCCGCGCCCAGCGCCGCCGGCCGCAGCGCCACCGGCGCCAGCCCCGCGGTCAGCACCCGGCGGCGCAGTTCGGTCTCGATGCCGTCCCGGAGCGGGGCGAAGACCGGCGCGTACGCCCCACCCAGCACGATCACCGGCACGTCGAGCAGGTTGACCACCGCGGACAGGGCGATGCCCAGCGCGGCCGCGGCCAGGGGCACGTCGTCGTCCAGGGCCTCCTGGCCGGCGTACTGCTCCAGGCAGCCACTCGCCCCGCAGCGGCACGGCCGGCCGTCCGGGAAGACCGTCATGTGGCCGATCTCGCCGCTCCAGCCGCGCACCCCCCGATAGAGCTCGCCGTCCAGCACCAGCCCGGCGCCGATGCCGACCTCGCCGGAGACGTAGAGGAACGAACTTTTCTCAACCCGGCCAGGCCGGTCCGACCCGGAGCCGTCCGGCGACCCGGCACCGCGCTGCTCGATGTCGGATGGAAAGAAGTTCGCAGTGGGTCCTCCGCCGGTCGCCCGCAGCTCGCCGAGGGCCGCCAGGTTGGCCTCGTTGTCCACCGTCACCGGCAGGCCGGCCAGTTCGGGGACGGCGCTCAGGGCGGCCGCCGCGTCCACGTCCTGCCAGCCCAGGTTGGGGGCGACCCGGACCAGCCCGCCCCCGGCCACCAGGCCGGGCACGGCGATCGCGGCGCCGGCCACGGTCAGCCCGTCGGCCTCGGCGGCGAGCCGGGCGCGGGCGGCCAGGCCACCGAGGGCGGCCAGCGACTGCGCCGGGTCGGCCGGGCGCTGGTCGGCGTGCTCGACCCAGCGCTGCCGGACGGCGCCGGTGAGATCGACCACGCAGGCGGCCAGATAGTCGACGTTGATCTCCAGCCCGAGCCCGGCCGGGCCGGCCGCGTTGAGCGCGAGACCGACCGCGGGACGGCCCGCGCCGGTGCGCGGCGGCGGTGCGACCTCGGCCAGCAGGCCGCCGGCCACCAGATCGTCGACAAGGGCGGAAACGGTCGCGCGGGTGAGTCCGGTGGCCGCCGCGACACCGGCCCGAGATGGCCGATCTGCGCTGTTCGCCACAGTGTGCAGCACCAGCGCGAGATTATGGGCGCGCACGCCGGCCTGACGAACCGGTGTGGTCGGGGCGGTCAACACGCCCTTGACAGTGCCATAGGCGAGTCAAATAATTCAACCACTAAACAAATCCCCGTCGTTACACATCGTTTCGTGGAGGTAACCCCGTGTCTCTCCAGGCCACACCCGCTGACAAGTTCTCCTTCGGCCTCTGGACCGTGGGCTGGCAGGCCCGCGACGCGTTCGGTGACGCCACCCGCCCGGCCCTCGACCCGGTCGAGGCGGTGCACAAGCTCGCCGAGATCGGCGCCTACGGCATCACCTTCCATGACGACGACCTGGTCCCGTTCGGCGCCGACGCGCAGACCCGTGACGGCATCATCGGCGGCTTCAAGAAGGCCCTCGACGAGACCGGCCTGATCGTCCCGATGGTCACCACCAACCTGTTCACCCACCCGGTGTTCAAGGACGGCGGCTTCACCAGCAACGACCGTTCGGTCCGGCGGTACGCGATCCGCAAGGTCCTGCGCCAGATGGACCTCGGCGCCGAGCTGGGTGCCAAGACCCTGGTGCTGTGGGGTGGCCGCGAGGGCGCCGAGTACGACTCGGCCAAGGACGTCGGCGCCGCCCTCGACCGCTACCGTGAGGCCCTCAACCTGCTCGCGCAGTACTCCGAGGACAAGGGCTACGGCCTGCGCTTCGCCATCGAGCCGAAGCCGAACGAGCCCCGCGGCGACATCCTGCTCCCGACCGCCGGCCACGCCATCGCGTTCGTGCAGGAGCTGGAGCGTCCCGAACTGTTCGGCATCAACCCGGAGACGGGCCACGAGCAGATGTCGAACCTCAACTTCACCCAGGGCATCGCCCAGGCGCTGTGGCACAAGAAGCTGTTCCACATCGACCTGAACGGCCAGCACGGCCCCAAGTTCGACCAGGACCTGGTCTTCGGCCACGGCGACCTGCTCAACGCGTTCTCCCTGGTCGACCTGCTGGAGAACGGCCCGGACGGCGCCCCGGCCTACGACGGCCCGCGGCACTTCGACTACAAGCCGTCGCGCACCGAGGACTTCGACGGTGTGTGGGAGTCGGCCAAGGACAACATCCGGATGTACCTGCTGCTCAAGGAGCGGGCCGCGGCCTTCCGCGCCGACCCCGAGGTGCAGGCCGCGCTGGCCGAGTCCAAGGTCGCCGAGCTGCGCACCCCCACCCTCAACCCGGGCGAGGGCTACCAGGAGCTGCTCAACGACCGCACCGCGTTCGAGGACTACGACGCGGACGCCGTCGGCGCCAAGGGCTTCGGCTTCGTCAAGCTCAACCAGCTGGCGATCGACCACCTGCTCCGGGCGCGCTGAGCATGGCTCTCGTTGCCGGGATCGACAGCTCGACCCAGTCGTGCAAGGTCGTGATCCGCGACGCCGAGACCGGGAAGCTGGTCCGCCAGGGCCGGGCCGCCCACCCGGACGGCACCGAGGTGCACCCGGACGCCTGGTGGGCCGCGCTCCAGCAGGCGATCGCCGAAGCCGGTGGCCTGGACGACGTGGCCGCCGTCTCGGTCGCCGGGCAGCAGCACGGCATGGTGGTGCTCGACGAGTCCGGTGCGGTGGTCCGCCCGGCGCTGCTGTGGAACGACACCCGCAGCGCCGGCGCGGCCGCCGACCTGATCACCGAGCTGGGCGGGGGCGACAAGTGGGCGGACGCGGTCGGCATCGTGCCGGTCGCCAGCTTCACCCTGACCAAGCTGCGCTGGCTGGCCCGCAACGAGCCGGCGAACGCGGCCCGGGTCGCCGCGGTCTGCCTGCCGCACGACTGGCTGACCTGGAAGCTGTCCGGATCCACCTCGCTGAGTGATCTGCGGACCGACCGCAGCGACGCCAGCGGCACGCTCTACTGGTCCGCCAAGACCAACGAGTACCGCCGCGACCTGCTGGAACTCGGGTTCGGGCGGGATCTGATCGTGCCCGAGGTGCTGGGCCCCACCGGGATCGCCGGGCACCTGCCCAACGGCGCCCCGCTGGGCCCGGGCGCCGGTGACAACGCGGCGGCCGCCCTCGGCACCGGCGCGCTGCCCGGCGACGTGATCGTCTCGATCGGCACGTCCGGCACGGTGTTCGCCTCCTCGGAGGCGGCGCCGAACGACCCGACCGGAACGGTGGCCGGCTTCGCCGACACCACCGGCCGGTTCCTGCCGATCGTGGTCACCCTCAACGCGGCCCGGGTCCTGGACGCGGCCGCGAAGATGCTGAACGTCGGCCACGACGAGCTGTCGAAGCTCGCGCTGTCGGCGCCGGCCGGGGCGGACGGCCTGGTCCTGGTGCCCTACCTGGAAGGGGAGCGCACCCCCAACCGGCCGGACGCCACCGGCGCGATCCACGGGCTCACGCTCAAGACGTCCACCCCGGCGCACGTGGCCCGGGCGGCCGTCGAGGGCATGCTCTGCGCGCTCGCCGACGGACTGGACGCCCTGACCGCGACCGGCGCCGAGGCGAACCGGATCGTGCTGGTCGGCGGCGGGGCGAAGAGCGAGGCGGTCCGCCGGATCGCGCCCGCGCTCTTCGGCAAGCCGGTCCTGGTCCCGCCGCCCGGCGAGTACGTCGCCGACGGCGCGGCCCGCCAGGCGGCCTGGGTGTCGCTCGGCGGCGACACTCCGCCGGCCTGGTCGGCGGACACCCCCGCGGTGTACGAGGACGACAGCGTCCCGCTGATCCGCGAGCAGTACGCGGCCGCTCAGCACGCGGTGATCGACCGCACCCGCTGACGCGCGCCACGGCCGGCTCCCACAGCCGTCACCGGTGATCCCGGGACGGCGGTGGGAGCCGGCTTTTTCTGTTATCTCCGGACCGCCGCGGCATCTACGTGTCATCCCCAAGGCACGTGAAAGGACCGCAGTGGCAAAGAGAAGACTGATCGGAGCGGTGGCCGCCCTCGTCGTCCCGGCCGGGCTCATCGCGTATTCGGTGCTCCCGTCGAGCGCGGCGGCCGCCCCCACGGCCGGTGTCGCCTACCAGCTGATCGTCAAGAAGAGTGGCAAGTGTCTGGATGTGCCGTCGGCGTCGAAGGACAACGCCGCGTTGCTCCAGCAGTGGGGTTGCACCGCGAACTCCACGTGGCAGCAGTTCCGGCTGGTGGCGTCGGGCTCGAACTTCCTGATCCAGAACGTCAACAGCGGCAAGTGCGTCGACGTGCCGGGCGGGTCGGCGACCTCGGGTCAGCAACTCCAGCAGTGGGGCTGCGCGCCGGCTCAGCCGAATCAGCAGTGGCGTCTCGCGGCGTCGGGCACGGACACGTACCAGATCATCAATGCCGGTAATGGTCTCTGCGTCTCCGACCAGGGGGCCTCGACTGCCAACGGTGCGGCGATCATCCAGGAGACCTGTACCGCCAACAGCAACAAGCAGTGGGCGTTCACACCCGTCTCCGGCGGCAGCACCGGCACCTTCACGGTGGCCGCCGACGGCACCGGCACCTACCGGACCGTGCAGGCCGCGATCGACGCGATCGGCACCGGCAACACCAGCCGGAAGACGATCACGATCAAGCCGGGTACGTACCGCGAGATCGTCACCATCCCGAACACCAAGCCGTTCGTCACCCTGCAGGGCGGCGGCGACTCCAACGACGACGTGGTGATCGTCAACAACCGCAGCAACGCCGGAGGGTACGGCACCTCGGGCAGCGCGACCCTCTTCGCCAACGGCAGGGAGTTCGCCGCCACCAACCTGACGATCTCCAACGACTACGGTGAGGGCTCGCAGGCGGTGGCCGCCAACCTCAACGCCGACAGGCTGATCTTCGACAACGTACGGTTCCTGGGCGCGCAGGACACCCTGCTGGTCAACAGCGGGCGGTCGTACGTCAAGGGCGGCTATGTCGAGGGGACCGTGGACTTCATCTTCGGGTCCGGGACCGCGGTCTTCAACGGCACGAGGATCCACCAGAAGCGGTCGACCGGTGGGCCGATCACGGCCGCGCGCACCGATCCCGGTAACGCGTACGGTTTCCTGATCTACAAGTCGACGATCACCGGCGCCACTGCCAACACCACGCAGCTCGGCCGTCCGTGGGGGCCGGACGCTCAGGTGCTGTTCCGGGAGTCGAACCTGAGCGCGACGATCAAGACCGCGCAGCCCTGGACCGACATGTCCGGAAATATCTGGCAAAACGCGCGGTTTGCGGAATACAAGAACACCGGCGCGGGCGCCACCGTGAACAGCAACCGCAAGCAGCTCTCCGACGCGCAGGCCGCGAACCACACCCCGCAGAGATACCTGGCGGGCACCGACAACTGGAACCCGGTGGGTTGATCATGAAGAAGCGCATCTCGCTCGCGGCGATCGTCCTCGCCGTACCGGTCGCGATCGTCGGCTGGTCGATCCTCCCGTCGGACGCGGCCGCCGCCCCGGCCGCCGGCACCACCTACCAGCTGATCGTCAAGAAGAGTGGCAAGTGTCTGGATGTGCCGTCGGCGTCGAAGGACAACGCCGCGTTGCTCCAGCAGTGGGGTTGCACCGCGAACTCCACGTGGCAGCAGTTCCGGCTGGTGGCGTCGGGCTCGAACTTCCTGATCCAGAACGTCAACAGCGGCAAGTGCGTCGACGTGCCCGCCGCGTCCACCACCTCCGGCACCCGGTTGCAGCAGTACACGTGCGTCGGTTCGCAGGCCAATCAGCAGTGGCGGCTCGCGGCGTCGGGCACGGACACGTACCAGATCATCAATGCCGGTAACGGTCTGTGCGTCTCCGACGAGGGCGCCTCGACCGCGAACGGCGCGTCGATCATCCAGGAGACGTGCACCGCGAACTCCAACAAGCAGTGGGCGTTCACCCCGGTCTCCGGCGGCTCCACGGGCCGGACCTGGCCGTCCACCCCGGACGGGTTCGCCTCCACCGGCGGCGGCACCACCGGCGGTGCGGCCGGAGCCACGGTCACCGTCACCACCCTGGCCGACCTGACGAAGTACGTCACCGCGACCGAGCCGTACGTGATCCGGGTGGGCGGCCCGATCACGATCACCCCCAAGGGCACCGAACTCAAGGTCAAGTCGAACAAGACCATCGTCGGCGCCGGCACCAAGGGCGAGATCGTCGGCGGCGGCTTCTTCCTCGGCGCGGGCGTCCGCAACGTGATCATCCGGAACCTGACCATCCGCGACACCCAGATGGTCGAGGACGACCCGGACGACAAGGACTACGACTACGACGGCATCCAGATGGACACCGCCGACCACATCTGGATCGACCACAACAGGATCACCCGGATGAACGACGGCATGATCGACAGCCGTAAGGACACCTCGTACCTCACGGTGTCCTGGAATCTCCTCGACACCGGGAACAAGGCCTTCGGCATCGGCTGGACCGAGAACGTCACCGCGCGTATGACGATCCACCACAACTGGATCCGCAACACCAGCCAGCGCAACCCCAGCACCGACAACGTGGCGTACGCCCACCTCTACAACAACCACATGCAGAACATCACGTCGTACGGCAACCTGTCCCGTGGCGCCACCAGGATGGTGCTGGAGAACAGCTACTTCGACAACGTGAAGAACCCGTACTACAACGACACGTCGGCCGCCCAGCTGAAACAGAGCGGCAGCATCGTGACGAACTCCTCGGGCAAGCAGCAGACCAACGGCGCCGCCTTCGACCCGAAGAGCTTCTACCCGTACACCCTGGACCCGGCCGCCGATGTCCCGGCCCTGCTGGCGAAGTACGCCGGCCCGCAGGCCGACATCGGCAACTGATCACCACCGGGGGTACGAGGGGCGGTGCTGGCCACGGACAGCACCGCCCCTCACCGGCGAAAGATCGACGAGACCGGGGACAAGGGGTTCGGGACGCCGATCTGCGGATAACCTCTACCGCGTGATGGGCAGGGGCGGAGCCGCGCACCGCGTGTACAGCGTGGTCGTGTTCGTGGTGCTCGCTGCCCTGGACAACGTGGCGATCGGGCTGGTGCCGCCGCTCTACGGCAGCATCGGCACCGACCTCGAGGTGTCCGAGGGGCACATCGCCCTGGCGACCACGATCATGTTCCTGGTCAGCGCGGTCGCGGCGATCGGTTTCGCGTACGTCGGGGACCGCACCGACCGCAAGCCGGTGCTGATCGCCGGCACGGTGTTGTGGGTGCTCGGCACCGCCGGGTCGGGCCTGGCCGGGACCTACGGGTGGTTCCTGGCCGCCCAGGTGCTGGCGGCGTTCGGGCTGGGCGGGGTCGCCTCAGTCAGTTTCGCGGTGGTCAGCGACCTGATCTCGCCGCGGCGCCGCGGGCTGGTGATGAGTTTCTGGGGGCTGTCGCAGGGGCTCGGCACCCTGGCCGGCACCCTGGTCGGAGGCCTGCTGGGGCACGAGGACTGGCGCCGCCCGTTCCTGGTGACCGCCGCGGTGGGCGCCGTCGCCACGGTCGCCTACCTGCTCACCTACGACGTGCCGCGCGGTGACAGCCAGCCGGAGCTGGCCGGGGTGGACTACGAGGAGCGGATCCGCCACGAGGACATCCCGGTGATCCTCAAGCGCCGGACCAACGTGTGGCTGATCCTGCAGGGCGGGACCGCGCAGATCGCCTTCGGGTCGCTGGTGTGGCTGCCGGTGCTGTTCCGTGAACGGGCTCTCGACCAGGGCTACAGCGTGGGTACGGCGGTGCTGGTCGGCAGCGTCTTCGCGACGATCTTCCAGCTGGGTGCGGCGCTGTCGATCCTCGGTGGGCTGGCCGGTGACCGTCTGCAGCGGCGTACCCCCCGGGGCCGGGCACTCGTCGCCTCGGTGGGCGTACTGGCGGCCGTGCCCTTCTATGTGGTCCTGTTCTTCGTCCCGATGACGATCACGGTGCCGGACGGCGCCGGCACGGCCGAGGTGATCCGGGGCGTGCTGAGCAACCTGGTGACCGAGCCGACGGTCGGGATCTGCCTGGTGATCGCGGTGTTCGCGCTGATGCTGACGTCGGCGAACTCGCCGAACTGGTTCGCGATGATCGCCGACGTGAACCCGCCGCAGCACCGGGGCACCGTCTACAGCCTCGGCAACCTGGTCAACGGGGTGGGCCGGGCCGGCGGCAACGTGCTGGTCGGGGTGGCCTTCGCCGGTCTGGCGGCGATCTTCCCGCCGCCGCTGAACTATTCGGCCGGGCTGGCCGCGTTCGTGCTCTTCTTCGTACCGACCGGGATCATGTACTGGCTGGCCAGCAGGACGGTCGCGCGGGACATGGCCGACACGCACGCCGCCCTGCTGGCGGTAGCCGAGAAACTGGAGTCAGACGACGGCCCAGACGGTGACGTCGGTGGGGATCCGGCCGTCGTCGGCGAGCGGCTCGCTGCTCAGCAGGACCCGGGCGCCGTCCGGTAGCGCGGCGGGCTCGGCCCCGAAATTCGTCACCACGGTCACGCCGCCGTTGCGGAAGGCCAGCGCGTCGGTGTCGGACGCCAGCCACACCAGCTCACCGGAGCCCAGCTCGTGCTCACGGCGGGCGGCCAGCGCGGAGCGGTACAGCTCGTACGTCGATCCGGGCACGTCGACCTGACGGTCCAGGGCGTACTCGGCCCAGATCGGCGGCTGCGGCAGCCAGCTCGCCTCGGCCGGGCCGAAGCCGTACGACGGGGCGTCGGCCTCCCACGGGATCGGCACCCGGCAGCCGTCCCGGCCACGCTCGGTGTGCCCGGACCGCTCCCAGGCCGGGTCCTCGCGGTACTCGTCGGGCAGCTGGGTGTGCTCCGGCAGCCCCAGTTCCTCACCCTGGTAGAGGTATGCCGAGCCGGGCAGGCCGAGCATCAGCAGGGTGGCCGCGCGGGCCCGTCGCAGGCCGAGCACCTGGTCCGGCTGCGGGTCGCCGACACCGATCCCGGGCATCCGCTTGGTCCCGGCCGGGAAACCCAGCCGGGAGGCGTGCCGGACCACGTCGTGATTGGACAGCACCCAGGTGGTGGTGGCGCCGACCGCGTCGTTGGCGGCCAGCGAGGAGTCGATCACCGCGCGCAGCTCGGCCGGCAGCCAGGGCGCCTCCAGGTACGGGAAGTTGAACGCCTGATGCATCTCGTCCGGCCGGACGTACCGGGCCAGCCGCTCCTCGGGCTGCACCCACGCCTCGGCGACCAGGATCCGGCCGCCCTCGTACTCGTCGAGGACGGCACGCCACTGCCGGTAGATCTCGTGCACACCCTCCTGGTCCCACATCGGCGGCGGCGGGCCGACCGGCTCCAGACCGCCCAGGATCACCGACGGGGCGCTCCAGTCGGTCAGCTCGGCGTCCTTGATCAGACCGTGCGCCACGTCGACCCGGAAGCCGTCGACGCCCCGGTCCAGCCAGAACCGCAGGATGTCGAGGAACTCGGCGCGGACCTCCGGGTGGTCCCAGTTGAGGTCGGGCTGGGAGACGTCGAACAGGTGCAGGAACCACTGGCCGTCCGGCAACTGCTGCCACGCGGAGCCACCGAAGACGCTCTGCCAGGAGTTGGGGGCCTGGTCGCCGTCCCGGAAGATGTAGCGCTCCCGCTCCGGGCTGCCCGGCCCGGCCGCCAGCGCCGCCTTGAACCACTCGTGGTCGCTGGAGGTGTGGTTCGGCACCAGGTCGACGATCACCTTGAGGCCCAGGTCGTGGGCGGTGCCGATCAGCTTGTCGGCGTCCCCGAGCGAACCGAACCGCGGGTCCACGCCCCGGTAGTCGGCCACGTCGTAGCCGGCGTCGTGCTGCGGGCTCGGATAGAACGGCGAGAGCCACACCGCGTCGACACCCAGCTCGCGGAGCTGGGGCAGCCGTGCGGTGATGCCGGGCAGGTCGCCCATGCCGTCACCGTTCCCGTCAGCGAACGAACGGGGGTAGATCTGGTAGATGACAGCGTCCCGCCACCAAGCGTCAGTAGCCATGGCCCCACGATAGGTCGGCCCCGGGGGTCAGCCGTCCAGGATCGCGGCGAATCGCTCCTCGGCCAGGTCGAGCTGATCCAGGATGTGCTCCTTGGCCTCGGTGCAGAGCGGTGTGTCCGGACGTCCGACCAGCTCACGCAGGGTGGGCACGAGCGGCCGGTACTTGCCGGCCGACCGGTACGCCTTGTCGAGCGTGGTGTGAATCACGCCCACCCCGTTGTCGGTGAAGTCGGAAATCTTGATCACCCGGGCCCACGGGTCACGGTCCAGTTTCTCCGCCACGTGCGTCCGGTACTGCTCGTTCTTGTCGCGCTTCGGGTCGTACTCCGGATTGGTGACCGACCGGACCAGGTCGGCGACCCGCGGGTTGAACCGCCGGGCCAGCTCGGCCAGGGCAGCCTCGGTCAGCTCGGTGTGCGACAGCTCCGGATCCACCCCGCCCAGCTCCGCCGGGTGATCCTCGGCGGCGTCGTGCAACAGTGCCGCGACCAGCACGTCGACGTCCCGCACCCGGTAGTACCGGATGATCCGGATGGCCACCCGCAGCAGGTGGTTCAGGTAGGGCTCGCGCACCCGGCGGTCCTCGGCGTGCAGTTCGGAGGCGAGGTCGAGGGCCTCGGTCAGTGTCTTGCGCTCGTCGTCGGCGAAGGACTCCAGTTCGAGTGCGAATCGGTCACGTAGGCCGGCTTCGCCGTACACCTCGGTGATGGCGTGCAGTGGCATCGAGAGCAGCATCCGTGGCGCCATGTCGATCAGATATACCGGATCACGGGCGGGGATGGGTTTCGATCAGCTCCCGGATGTCGCCGGTGGCGCGGTCGGCGCGGGTGAGGGTGACGGCCGGGGCCCGGGAGAGGGACGGCCGGCGGCCCGCCCGGTGGCCACCGCCCGGGCGGCCGGAGTCATCCGCATCGCGCCGAGCGACGACTGCCGGACCGGGCGCGGCTGCGCGGTCTCGGCGTGCACCCCGCGCTTCGGGATGCCGGCGCCGTCGGTGAACTCCTCCTCGGTCATCGCCTGCAGCGCGCTCAGCGCCACACCGACGATGGTGGCCGTGGTGATCAGGATGATCGGTACCAGCATGGTCAGCGGCCGGATCCCGGCGGCCGGCGGCCCGCCCGCCGGATGCAGCTCGATCGACATGGCGGCCATCCCGGTGTAGTGCATGCCGCAGACCGCGACACCCATCACCGCGGCCGCCCCGGTGACCTTGGCCCAGCCGCGCACCGAGACCGCGAACCACAGCGCGATGGTGCAGGCCGCGATGGCGATCAGGGCCGAGGCGACGACCAGGACGGGGGAGTAGCGGATGTCCGCGGCGAGCCGGATCCCCTCCATCCCGGTGTAGTGCATGGCGATCACGCCGGCGCCGGTGAGCACACCGGCTCCCAGGGTCTTGCCGACGCTGCGCCGCCCGTGCCCGACCAGAAGAAGACCCACACCCACCGTGAGTACGGCGAACAGCAGGCTGAGCAGGGTGAGGCCGAGGTCGTAGCGGACCGGGCTGGCGGGCACGTCGAAGCCGAGCATCGCGGCGAAATGCATCAGCCAGATCCCGCCCCCGCCGATCGAGAAGGCGGCGATCAGCAGCCAGCGGTTGCGGCGGCTGCGGCTGTGCGCGTCACGGGCCCGGCCGGTGCAGAGCAGGCCGAGGAACGAGCCGAGGAACGCCAGCAGATATGCCGCGATCGGGTTGTAGGCGCCATAGGTGAAGTGATGAACATCGGCCACGCCGGGGATTGAGTCAGATATCAGCGGTCGTACATCGCACCTTGTGTGCGGCGGTGCCCGAAAGAGATGGAACCGGGGTCACCGAGGACGTGTCCGAATCGGACCCATCCGCGGCGACCCCGGTTCAGGGTCGGGGGAGCGGCTCGTCAGGGGTTGCCGACGGGGGATCAGGTGAAGATGCTGACGCCGCCGGGACCCACCAGGAGACCGACGATGATCAGCACGACGCCCCACAGGATCTGCCGCCGGAACAGCGCGAGAACACCGGCGACCACGAGAACAACGGCGAGAATCCAAAGCAAGAGGTCCATGTCCAGTCGATACCCGGACCCTCCAAAACGGAAACCTCGACTACGCCGGTACGAGTTCGGAATCCACCGTCTCGGACAGCAACTGGTACACGTTGTACGCCTGCTTGATCACCGGGTGCGCGACGTTGCGGACCGGAACCCCGCCAGGGGTACGCCCACGCTCGGAACCGTGGTGCGCGTGCCCGTGCAGGGCCAGCGCGGTCGGCGCCGAGTCGATCGCGTTGCCGAGCTGGTAGCAGCCCAGGAACGGATAGATCTCCAGCGGCTCACCGGCCAGCGTCTCCGGCACCGGCGCGTAGTGGGTGAGCGCCACCAGGGCGTCGCACCGCACCGAACGCAGCGCCTCCCCGAGCCGGGCCGCGATGTCCTCGGTGACACCCACGAAGTTCTTCATCTCGCGCTCACCGAAGTTGCTGGCGCACGCCCCGGCGAACCCACCGCCGAAACCCTTCGCCCCGGCGATCCCGAGCCGGTGCCCGCGGATCTCCAGCACCGTCGACTCGCACTCCAGCACGGTGATCCCGGCGTCGGTCAGCACCCGGGTGACCTGGTCCTGCTGGTCGCTCTGATGGTCGTGGTTGCCGAGCACCACCACGACCGGCACGGCCAGGCCGCCGAACTCGGTCGCGAAGCACTTCGCCTCGTCCACCGTCCCGTGCCGGGTCAGGTCACCGGCGACCAGCAGCGCGTCGGCCCGGTCCGGCAGCTCCTCCAGAGCGGGCCGGTAACGGCCCACCACGTCCTTGTCCACGTGGACGTCGCCCACAGCGGCGATCCGGATCATGAAATCTCCTCCACCTCGATCGGCGCCTGCGCCCGGGTGATGCCGATGTCGCAGGTGATCTCGATCTCCGGGAACCGGCCGGAGATCTGCCGGCAGATCTCGTCGCGCCGTTGCGCGCTCTCCACCTCACCGCCGAGAACCACCATGTTCTCCCGGCGCTGCACGGTGATGCCCTGCTCGGCGATGCGCTCGTGCTCGGCGAGCAGGCGCTGGATCTCGGCTTCGAGATCGATGTGAACCGTCATCTCATCCTCCGACAACCTTGAGTTCCCGCCCATCCGGGTGCGGCACCACGTCCAGCCGGTCGAGCAGTACGAAGAACGCCTCGGCGTACGGTGAGTCACCGGTCTCCCGGCGGACCCGCTCCCAGTCGATCTGCTCACGCAGCGACCGGGCGACCGGCAGCCCGGTCGCGAAATCGCAGTAGTGCTGGCTGTAGCTGAGCAGCTTGTGCACCATCAGCCGGCTCGCGGAGAGCACCGGCATGTAGATCGCCTCGACCGAGATCTGCTCGGTGTCCGCGAGCGTCGCGTCGTCCACCGGCGACTCCACCGGCCGATAGATCAGGTCCACCATCCGGCCCTCGTCATAGACCTTGACCAGCCAGTCCTCCGGGGGCTGCTCCGTCTCGAACCCCGCGCTGGACAATTCTTGAAGCGCCCGCTCCTTGTCCTGCTCGCGGATCAGGAAGTCCACGTCGTGATCGCTGGAATAGCCTCCGCGGGCATAGACCGCGAAGCTTCCGCCCAATGCGAAGGGGATGTCAGCGCCTTTGAGAATCGACGCGACCCGCTTCAAGGTGATGGCCAAACCCTCGTCCACACGATGTGGCATGCCGACCTCCTGTCCCGTGTCCGGTCGTTCACGACTACCCGGAGTCGCGGCACCTTGAACCCCTGGGCTCATTCTGGAGGACCGTTCACGTCCCGCGGTGCGGAACGCGGTGTGCGGGGCGGCGCTACCGTGGGTTGGTATGGCTCTCATGGCGCAGTCGAACCCGGTCGTGGACCCCCGATATCCCAGCCGGATGCCGCGCACGATCGCCCTCGTCGGCATCGACGGCTCCGGAAAGACCACCCAGGCCCGCACCGTCGCCGCCGAGCTGGCCGCCGCCGGGTTCCCAGCCGCGTACCGGCAGAACGCCGGAGGCCGCCACTGGTTCGGCCGGATCGCGGTGATGATCGGCAGACCCGACGCCGAGGCCCTGTTCGGCCGGCGCGGAACACTCGCCGTGGAGTCGGTGCTCCGCTGGTTCGCCATCGCCCGCACCCTGCTGCGCCGGGCCGTCCGCCGGGAGATCGCGGTGATGGACCGCTACGCCGTGTGCCAGTTCGCCAGCCTCCGCGCGCATGGCGCCCGGCCGTCCGCCGAGCGCCGGGCCCGTCTGGCCTACCGCCTCTTCCCCCAGCCGGACGTGACGTTCTTCCTGGCCGTCGACCCCGAGGTGGCCCAGGACCGGATCGAGCGGCGCGGCTACGACACCGAGACCATGGACTACCTGCGGGCCGCCGACGCCGCCTACCGCTCGCTCCCGGAATACCCCCGCTTCGTGGTGATCGACGCGAACGGCACCCCGGAGCAGGTCACCAAGGCCATCCGGACCGAACTCGAAGGCGGTCAGGCCTGACCGTAAACCGGGATCCGCGCACCACTGACCGGCGCCGACACGTCCGAGGCCAGATAGAGGATGGTCTCGGCGATCGCGGCCGGGCTCACCCAGCTGCCGTGATCGGCGTCCGGCATCGCGGCCCGGTTCGCCGCCGTGTCGATCACGCTGGGCAGCACCGTGTTGCAGCGCACGCCCCGCTTGCGGTACTCGACGTCGACCGCCGCCGCGAACGCCAGCAGCGCGGCCTTGGCGGTGACGTACCCGGCCGCACCGGGAAAGGGCGAGACCGCGGCCCGCGACGAGACCCCGACCACCGAGCCACCCCCGGCACCGATCAGGTACGGCAGAGCCGCCGCCGTCGTCAGGTAGGTGGGCCGCAGGTTCAGCGCCAGCATCGCCTCGAAGTCCTCGACCGGGGTGTCGGCGATCAGACCGCCGCTGGCGAACCCGCCGACCAGATTGACCACCGCCCGCAGCGGGGCCCGCTCGTCGCCGGCGGCCACCCCGACCGCCGCCCGCACGTCCGCCTCGACCATCACGTCCGCCTCCACCACGACCGCTCCCTCGGGTCGCCACGCGGTGCTCCCGGGCCGCACCGGCGCCACCACACGCCACCCCGCGGCCAGGAAAGCGCTGATCGTGGCCGTGCCGAGTCCACCTGTGCCGCCGGTCACCAGGGCGGTCCGAGTCGAGGTCATGAGATGCAGCCTGTCACACCGTCGTGGCTGTGCTGTTCCTCACTCGCCCGTCGAAACTGGCCGTCACCTGGGAATGTTCCCCGCGCGCCGAGCGTCACCCGTGCGGGCGAGTGAGATACGGCGTGGCAAGGCGCATTGTGACCGATGGTCCCGTTCAGCGCGCGGATTCCGGATCTTTTCGCGGGGCGTTTGTTTCAGGCCTGTTCGTGCCCGGCCGATCCTGCACATGAACCCCACGGGCACGAAACACGTACTCGGGGGTGACGGACATCGCGTCGCCCAGGGTGATGCCCGTCGCTGTGACGATGAGAGGCCGATGGTGTTATGAGGCGCGCAAAGGGTATCCGACCGTCAGCACGACGGTCGCGAAGATGCCGCACTCAGGGATCGCGCACTGGGCTCTCAGGTACCACCCAGGCATTCGTGACACTTTCGACCCACCAGCTGGAATCAGTGCGACCAGCAATTTGTTATGTGGATGTCAGCAACCGCAATGCACGAGCTGCGGACGTTACGGGAGAGGGCTGATGGACGCAGGTAATGCCCGTAACAGGGTTAGTGACGGCAATGAGGGGACCGTGGGCAACGTGGAGAAGAACACCGTGATGCGTACCGACCAGGTCGCCGAAGAGCGCGACCTCGTCGGAGTCTACCTGCACGAGATCTCCCGGACGCCGCTGTTGGACGCCGCGCGGGAGGTCGAGCTCTCCAAGGCGATCGAGGCGGGCCTCTACGCCGAGCACCTGCTCGAGACGGGTGAGGTCCGGCGCGGCATCAGCCGGGAGGAACTGGAGCGCGTCGTCACCGAGGGCCGCCGGTCGAAAGACCTGTTCATCCGGGCCAACCTCCGGCTCGTCGTCTCCATCGCACGCCGCTACGTCCGATCCGGCATGCCGATGCTCGACCTCATCCAGGAAGGCAACACCGGCCTGGTCCGCGCGGTCGAGAAATTCGACTACGAGCGCGGCTACAAGTTCTCCACCTACGCCACCTGGTGGGTCCGCCAGGCGATCAGCCGGGCCATCGCCCAGCAGGAGCGCACCGTCCGGCTCCCCGTGCACCTGGTCGAAGACGTCAACCGGATGCGCAACGTCACCCGCCAGCTGGTCCGCGAGCTGGGCGGCGACCCGGAGCCGGAGCAGGTCGCGGCCGCGCTCGGCGTCACCGTCGAGCGGGTCAACGAGCTCACCCGCTGGGCGCAGGACACCGTCTCCCTGGACACCCCGGTCGGCGACGACGGCGACACCAACCTCGGTGACCTGGTGGCCGACAGCGACGCCCCGAGCCCCGAGGAGATCGTCCTCAACGCGCTCGAGCGGCAGCGCATCGAGGGCCTGCTCAACCACCTGGACGACCGCTCGGCCGGCATCATGCGGGCGCGGTACGGGCTGGAGGACGGCCGGGAGCACTCGCTCACCGAGGTGGCCTCCCGCTTCTCGCTGAGCCGGGAGCGGATCCGCCAGCTGGAGATCCAGGCGCTCGGCCGGCTCCGCGAGCTGGCCCGCGCCGAGGGCCTGCAGGCCGCCTGACAGTCCCACAAACGACCTAGGCCGGTGCCCCCCTGATGAGGGGGCACCGGCCTAGTCACGTCCCACCCCACAACCCCGCTGATCTTCACCGCTGATCTTCGGCTAGCCGTACCTCAGCGAGGTTATGGAGGGGGTATTCGGTGTCTGACGTACAGCTCGGCCTGCCCGGCCGTACCTCAGATAGGTAATCGACCCTTCATAACCTGTCTGAGGTACGGCTAGCCGGGAAGAGGGGGGTGCTTGCGGGAGGAGGGGTTACTTGACTCGGCCGTAGCCGTTCGGGGTCATGATGTTCACCGTTCGGTGCAGTACGTCCCGGCCGGCCGACGGCGCGTCGATGATCTTGCCGCCTCCGACGTAGATCGCGACGTGCGCGTTGTTCCGGTAGAACACCAGGTCGCCCGGCTGGAGGTCGGCCTTGCTGATCCGTGCGGTGGCGCTGTACTGCGCGGCGGCGTTGTGCGGCAGTGACTTGCCCGCCTTCGCCCAGGCCGCCGAGGTCAGACCGGAGCAGTCGTACGAGTTCGGGCCGGCGTCGCCGAAACCGTACGGCTTGCCGATCTGGTTGAACGCGAACGTGACCGCGACGCCGGCCGACCCCGCGATGTTGGGGATCTTGCCGGTGTAGGAGCCGTTGCCACCCTCGGTGGGGCTGCCGTAGACGGTCTCCCGCATGTCGTACAGGTCTTCGAGGTCGCCCTCGATCTTCTTCTTGGTCTTCACCAGCTCGGTGGACTGGGCGTTCTGCTTCTTCAGCGTGGACGCCAGCGCCTCTTGACGGTCCGCGAACGACTGGGTGGTCTCGCGGAACGTGTCGATGTCCTGCTGGTTGGAGCGGGTGATCTGCTCCAGGAACGCCAGGCGCTCCATCAGGTTCTCCGAGTCACCGCTCACCAGCACCGTCATCGGGCCGGTGCGACCCTGCATGTAGGTGGTCTTGGCGATGGTGCCGACCTTTTCGGTGGCCTTGTCCAGGGCCTCCTGGGCCGGCTTCAGCGAGGCCTCCAGCTTGACGCCGTCGGCCTTGGTCTTCTTGATGTCCAGGCGCAGCTTGTTGTACTGCTCGGTGACGTCCTCGAGTTTCTCCGAGGCCACCTCGATCTTCTTCTTGAGCTCTTTCTCGGTGGGGGCGGCGTTCGCTGCCGTCCCGCCCGAGAGGGTGATCGCGAAAGCCGTCATCGCGACCACGAGCGCCCGGAACCTGTTTCGGGGGTGTCGCACTTGGTCAGGGGCCTTTCTTCCGCTGGCCGCCTACCGGGTCGGCGGGACGGTGGGGCTGGAAGAGAGGCCCTGTCCACGTCGGCTGTCCCGGCCCGGATCACGAAACGACCGCCGCCCCCGGGGTCGGGACGGCGGATCGCCACGTATTGATCGGCGGCGTTGGCCGGCGCCACCCGAGGGGTTGTGGCTGCGGACCGAACCAACCGCATTAACCTATCGACGGAAGAAAAGAAATCAAGACCTTGCCGAGTGATTTTTCCCAATGGTCTGGGTTGAACCAATAATCCCGATAACGGGCCGTTATCCGACCGCCGCTGTGCGTTATTCAGCGCCGGGTTTTCGGACTATTTGGCCAGCGCTGGTTCGCTTGCCGGAATCCAGTGCCGGGTCACCTGGCGCTCGGCCCAGAACGAGAAGAACGGGATGGTTCCGGCCAGCATCACCAGGATCATCCGGCTGAACGCCCACTTCGCGCGGCGCGCCAGGTCGAAGGCGAGCACCAGGTAGACCATGTAGAGGAAACCGTGGAACGGGCCCACCGCCTCGACCACGACCGGGTTGTGGGTGGGGCCGTATTTCAGGGGCATGCCGACGACGACGAGGGCGATCAGGACCACGCCGACGATCCAGGCGATGATCCGGTAGCGGGTGAGGGCTCCCTGCACGGTCGGTGACTCCTTCTAGCTATTTATGGGGAACGCGGCCCGGATAGTCGGACGGGCGGGCGCCCGGGTGCTCCGTGAGCCAGGCCAGGTAATCGTTGTAGGCGTCCAGTTCCGGGTCCGGCCCGCCGTCGCCGGCCGGGGTGACCGCGACACGGACCGGGCGGCCCAGGGTCACCGGCGCGCCGGGGGTGCTCGCGGTACGCGGCGCGGGCTCGGGCTCGGTCAGCGGCTCGCCGGCGGCCTTGCGGCGGGCGAGTTGCATCTCCCGCACCCAGATGAAGACCACGAATCCACCGAAGACCGGCCACTGGAACATGTAGCCGTAACTGACCGAATTGCCGTCGGCGGCGCGGCTGAACTGCCACCAGCCCAGCGCGAGACAGGTCGCGGTCATCACGATCGCGAGCAGATGGCGGGCCATCCACGACGGCGTCCACAGCCCCTTCATGCCTTGAGACTACCGGCGGGTTTGCCGCGGCCCCACGGGGGCAAGCCCGCAGGTGAGCCATCTCGTGACGAATGGAGACGGATCATGGTGCGGATGCATGGCGAGAACGGCGGGGCGGTGGCCTTCGACACCGGTGTGGACCCGGCCGGTCTGTCTGACGAGGATCTCTTCCGTGAGCTGGCCAGCCTCTACCGGACTCGGCTGGACACCTTGCGGCACGGGCCGGACCCGGCGCTGGACAACCACTTCAAGCGGACCGCCGAGCTGGAGACCGAGTACATGGCGCGTCATCCCGGGCGTGAGGTCGATCCCGGCCGTCTCTCCCGGGAGCTCTAGGGGTGTAACCCAGGTCACATAAGCTCACGGAATCATGGGCGGGTGCCGACGGTTGACAACGAATGCCGGTGTGCCCAGTGTCCCCGGGCCTCACCCATCGCCTGCACGGAATACCGTTCGGCTGGAGCCGTGTTGAGCCACTCGCCGCGAGGCGACCTGCACACCGGCGTTCGCGCCGCCTCTCGGACTCTCCGAGGGGCGGCGCAGTGCTTTCCCGGCTTCCCGGTGAATGTCGCGGACCGGGGTTTATCCGGTCAACACCCCCCGATAGGGGCACCTCGTCGCGCATGATTGCGGATAGACGTGGCAATATCCGTCGAGTGTCTGCCCCGAAACGTCGAGTCCCGGCCGCGCAGCGTGGCGCCCGGTTGACCCGGCGCACCCCTGACAACGGCACGTCCCCGGCCTTCCCGCGTCGCCCCTCCGGTGGCCGGGGTGGCGGCACCGCCCGGCACTCCACGGCGGTCCCCGGGCCACATGCGGTGGAGATCGCCGGGCACCTGCACGAACTCACCGTCCGCCTGCTCTCCGCGGACTCCCTCACCCAGGCTCTCGACCGGCTCGCCGGCGCCACCGCGGCCCTGCCCGGGGTGATCCGCTGCTCGGTCGTCCTGATCGGCGAGGGCGGGCCGCTCACCGAGGCCGCCGCCGGGCCGGCCGGGGAGACGTTCGACCGGCTTCAGTACGAGGGGAGCACCGGCCCCGGACTGGAGGCCGCCCGCACCCGCACCCTGGTGACCGCCGACGATCTGTGCGCCGACGAGCGATGGCCGGAGCTGTGGGCGGCCGCCCGTACCGACGGGCTGAGCGCCGTCGCGGTCATCCCGCTCGACGTACGTCGTACCGCCGTCGGTGCGGTCAGTGTCTACCCGGAGCGGGCCGGCGGCCTGGACCCGGAGGTGCTGGTCACCGCGATGGCTCTGGCCGGGCAGGCCGAGGTGCTGCTCGGCGAGCTGCACCGGCGCGAGGCTCTGACCGAGGGCGCCGAGGTGGACCGGGCGGTCGGCGTGATCATCGCGCAGCGCGGCTGCGGGGTGCAGGAGGCGTACGCGATCCTCCAGGAGAGCGCCCAGCGCCTCGGCCTGGACCGCGGTACGGTGGCCAAACGCCTGGTGGCCGCTGCCGCCCGCAACGCCGAGTAGGTCGGCTGGGCTCTCCGGTCGTGTGCCGATCGGTGGCTCGGATCGAGCCACGGATCGGCACACGGTCTGGCGTCAGCTGGGATTCTCGACGGACTGGACGACCTCGAACTCCAGCAGGCTCGCGCCGGAGGCGACCGGCTTGGCGCGCTCGCCGGCGTGGGCCTCCTTGGCGCGGCCGTTCGACCAGTTCTGGAAGTCCTCCTCGGTCTCCCAGCGGGTGTAGACGAAATAGCGGGTGTCGCCGGCCACCGGGCGCAGCAGCTCGAACCCGAGGAAGCCGGGCGAGTTCTCCACCGCGCCGTGGCGGGCGGCGAACCGCTTCTCCAGTTCGGGGCCGGCGCCCTCGGGGACCTCAATCGCGTTGATCTTCACAACAGCCATGTGGTCACGCTACTGCGCCTTGCGGGTCTCCTCCTCGTGGGCGGCCTCGGCGCGCGCCTGCTGGGCGGACCGCTGGGAGAGTGGGATCTCGGGCAGGAACAGCACCACGATCAAGCCGATGATCATGATGAAGAACGCGATCAGGTAGACCACGTGCACGCTGTCCGCGAACCCGACCTTGAACGGGTGCGAGACCGTGTCGGAGAGCTTGCTCAGGAACGACGTGTCACTCAGCCCGGCGCCGCTGGTCGCGGTCCGCAGGATCTCGGCCTGGGCCGGGTCGGCGGCCAGCGCCTGCTGGAACGCCGGCGTCTGCTGGGCCGAGCCGTAGGCCTTCTCGATGTTGGCGGGCAGCACGTTGAACAGCACCGACAGGAAGACCGCGGTGCCGAGCGTGCCACCCATCGAACGGAAGAAGGTGACCGCACCGGTGGCGGTGCCGATCTGCCGGGGCGACACCGCGTTCTGCACGGCGGTGATCATCGGCTGCATGTTGCTGCCCAGGCCGAGGCCCATCAGGACCATCACCAGCATCGTGCGCCACAGCGGGGTGTCCGCGCCGACCAGGGAGAACAGGAACAGCGCGATGACCATGAAGACGCTGCCGACGATGGGGAAGATCCGGTACCGGCCGGTACGCGAGATCAGCTGCCCGGAGATGATCGAGCCGGTCATGATGCCCACCACGAACGGGATCATCTGCAGGCCGGCCTCGGTGGCGGTGGACCCCTTCACGATCTGCAGATAGAGCGGGACGGTCATCAGGCCGCCGAACATCGCCATGCCGAGGATCGTGCTGGCGGTCACCCCGACCGCCACCGTGCGCTTACCCAGCAGGCTCAGCGGGAGCAGCGCCTCGTCCTTGTAGGCGCGCTCGGCCAGCACGAAACCGATCAGGCCGATGCCGCCGACCACGAAGCAGGCGATCGAGCGGCCGGAGTCCCAGCCCCACTCCCGGCCCTGCTCGGCCACGGTCAGCAGCGGCACCAGCGCGATGACCAGGGTGAGCGCGCCGGGCCAGTCGATGCGGTGGTCGACCCGGTGGTGCGGCAGGTGCAGCACCTTGGCCACCACGGCCATCGCGGCCAGGCCGATCGGCACGTTGATGAAGAACACCCAGCGCCAGCCGGCCGTGCCGAGCAGTTCGTCGGCGCCGGCGAAGAAGCCGCCCAGGATCGGGCCGAGCACGCTCGCCGTACCGAAGACGGCGAGGAAGAAGCCCTGGTACTTGGCGCGCTCGCGGGGCGGGACGATGTCGCCGATGATGGCCAGGGCCAGGGACATCAGGCCGCCGGCGCCGAGGCCCTGGATGGCCCGGAAGCCGGCCAGCTGCCACATGTCGCCGGCCAGGCCGCAGAGGAACGAGCCGACGATGAAGACGCCGATCGCGAGCAGGAAGAACGGGCGGCGGCCGTAGATGTCGGACAACTTGCCGTACAGCGGGGTGGCGATCGTCGACGTGATCAGGAACGCGGTGGTGGCCCAGGCCTGCAGGTTGAAGCCGTTGAGGTCGTCGGCGATGGTCCGGGTCGCGGTCGCCATGATCGTCTGATCCAGCGCGGCGAGGAACATGCCCATCATCAGGCCGCCGAGGATCGTCAGGATCTGGCGGTGGGTGAATTCCACCGGCGCGGGCGCCGATGGGGCGGGGTGGCTCACGAAGTCTCCCGTGGAGGTGCTCCCGTGTCGGAGCGCAGGTGCGCTTCGACCGCGTCGTTGAACTCTTCGAAAAGATCGGTGAAGGCGCCCACCCGGTCGGCCGGCCAGTCCGCCAGGACCTGGGTGAGCATCGCCACCCGGGCCTGGCGCACCCGCTCGCAGGCGGCCACGCCGGCCTCGGTCACGGCCAGGCGGGAGGCCCGGCCGTCAGCCGGGTCCGCCTCCCGGCGGGCCAGACCGGCCTTCACCAACTGGGCGGCCTGACGGCTGACCGTCGACGGATCCGCCCCTTTGATCTCGGCCAGGTCGGTGACTCGCATCGGACCCATCGCACGCAACGGAGGAAGCAGCATCAGCGCGGAGAACTCAGCGCCGAGGTCTCCGGTCTTGAGCATGCCCCGGAATCGGGCGCCCATCCGGACCAACCGCGTGATTTCCTCGGCCAGCCGGGTGGATTCCTGTTCGTGCACGATGGGCCTCCGGGTATCAATGTGCATGTAGGCTACAACTTGTTGCGTGATGAATGCATGTCACTTCATGCGCCAGACGCCCGTGGTGAGCGCCTCGGTCTCCTCCAGATGCGCGGGGACCGGCACGACATACTCGGCCACCAGCTCGAAGAGACGCCCGGGGAAGAAGCCCCGGCCCGGGTCGCCGACCAGCACAGTCGCGCCGTTCTTGCGGAAGGCGCGCAGCGTGGCGACCATCTTCGGCGCCACCGTGGGGCTGTAGAAGACGTCGCCGGCCAGCACCACCTCGGGGTCGTCCAGCCGGGCGACGAGCGACAGCCCGTTGGCGGAGGCGTTGCGATGGGCCGCCTCGACCGCGGCCGGGTCGACGTCGGTGCAGGCCACCGCGGCGGCCCCGCAGCGCGCGGCGGCGACCGCGGCGACACCCGAGCCGGTCGCGACGTCGAGCACACGACGGCCCGCCACCTGTGCCGGACGATCCAGCAGGTGACGGGCCAGGGCCTGGCCACCGGCCCAGGCGAAGGCCCAGAACGGTGGCGGCTGATCGCTGTGGAACTCACCGCCGGTCAGGTCGAAGAGCCCGAGCGGCTGGGTGACGAGGTGCAGGGAGATCTCCGGGGCGAACGGCACCGGAGTCAGGGCGGTGGGGAACACCCCCTGATTGAACCTTTTTCAACGTGGCGAGGCCGAACCTACCCGGCGGCGGCTCGCCGGCCGGGCGTGCCGGGCTCGATGACAGGTCGAGAAAGGTTCACCGTCCGGGGGTCAGCCGATCGGCTGCGGGTCGCCCGCCATCATCAGTTTCGCCCGGTACTCGGCACGGGCCTCGGCTGCCCACGGTGCGTCCTCCTCCTCCAGCAGCGGGCGGGACGCCAGGAAGGCGGCGGCGGCCAGCGGGCGGGCGGCCCGGGCGGCCGGGCGGCCGGCCGCGCTGGCGAGCAACTGGTCGAAGGTGGCGGTGTCGACGTGCACCCGGTCGGCGACCAGCCGGGCCCGGCCGCGGTGGGTGGTGATCACCGAGTCGCGCCGGTGCACACCCGGCTCCAGCCGGTCCCGGAGGATGCCCAGATCCGAGGTGAGGGTAGCGGCGGGGACACCCAGCGTGTCGGCCAGCTCCACAAGAGACCACTCGCCGCGCAGGGCGAGCAGGGCGAGGAGCTGGCGGGGGCGGGCGCCACCGAAATCGTCACCGGTCAGGCGAATGCCGCGGGTGCGGACCTCGAGACGGCCGAAGAGCTGGATGTCGTGCATGATCGAGAACTGTGCTGTCCGGAGGCCGGTGTCGACAAGCCCCAAAGCGAGGGGGTGTCTCGGCCGAACGACTGGTCATCACGTCCGCTCGGAGGCAACTGTCCGTCGGGCGTTCCGGTGGGCAGCCTGTTGGTAGGGAAGGCAGTCCGTCGGGTAATCCTTAGACTGCGCGGAGCCCGTCGGGGGCCGGATTGAGGAAGGGTGACGTATGGACAGCGGCGAGACGATCACTGTGCTCGTCGTCGACGGTCACCAGACCTTCGCCGAGCTGCTGGGACACGCCCTCGCAGGTCAGCCCGACCTGCACTGTGTGGGGCACGCGGGCACCGGCGCGGAGGCGATACGCCTCGCCGCCGAGCTGTCGCCGAACGTGATCGTGATGGATCCGGAACTGTCCGATGCGGACGGCATCGCCATCGCCGAACTGATCCGGGTGCGCCAGCCCGACTCACGTGTGGTGATCCTCACGGCCAGCGAGGACCAGACCCTGGTGCGCCGCGCGACGACCGCCGGGGCCGCCGGATTCATCTCTAAGAACGGCGCGCTCGGTGACGTCCTCAACGCGTTGCGTACCGCCCATCGCGGCAGTATGACCGTCTCCACCGACATCCTGGCCCGGCTGCTGCGCAGCACCACGCCCACGGTGGCCGGACCGCGCGGCAGCGTGCTCGCCCCGGGTGGCCTGACCGCCCGTGAGGACGAGGTGCTGCAGCTGATGGCGGCCGGTCTGGACGCCCGCGCGGTGGCCCGCCGGCTGGGCATCAGCGTGCACACCTGCCGCGGATACCAGAAGGCGGTGCTCGCCAAACTGGGCGCGCACAGTCAGCTGGAGGCGGTCGCGATCGCCACCCGGCGAGGTCTTGTTCGACCTGACCCGCGGTAAACCCTGCGGTCACTCATCCGAGAAGCGATTCCGTACGTACTCCTACCGGGGGACACACGTGGGTGCGCTGTGCAGGGAGGAATCGTGAACCGTACCGCCGCTGTCGGCGACACGTCCGATCCAGACGACGGGTTGAAGGGCGGACGGCTGCCGCGACGCCGGCCGCAGGCCAACCGTCCGGACATCGGTGGGGATCCGGTCTCGTGGTTCGGCGGGGACAAACCGTCGGACACCGGGTCGCTCTCCTCACCCGCTGCGGCATCCGCGTCTTCTCCCACTTCACCACTTTCCTCACCTTCCGCCCTGTCCAGCCCGGCCGTCCCGCCGACGTCCGCGCCGCCGGCACCGAAGCCCGTCTCGTCGCCGCCCGAGTTCGGGCCGGCCTCGCCCGCCGGGCCGGGACGGGTCTCGTTCGGGTTCAGCGACGGGCCGATCGGCGGCGTCCGCCCGCCCCGCGGCCGCGAGGACACCGGAAGCCTGCCTCGGCAGAGCGGCGACACCGGCAGCCTGCCCCGGCAGAGCGGCGACACCGGTGGCCTGCCTCGGCAGAGCGGCGACACCGGTGGCCTGCCTCGGCAGAGCGGCGACACCGGCGCCGGCAGTCTGCCGAAACCGGCCGGATGGGCCGGCGGGACGATGGGCTCGCTCACCACGGCGTCCGGAGCCTTCCCCTCACGGCGCGACCCGAGCGTGATCATCGGCGCGAACCCCGGCTACGGCGCCGACGAACCGGCCGACGACACCTCGTCCCGGCGGCGCGGCGGCTGGAACTCGGGAGCCGACCCCGACACCGGCAGCGGCGAGCCGACCCGGCAACGATCCGGTGGGGGAGACCCCGGAACAGACGGCTTGCCGGTCGTACGTAAATCGGGAAATGGGACGGACGGACCGGAAGGTCGGTCGCCGGCGTCTCCCGGCGCCTACCCGGGTTTCTCGCCCGCGTCCCCGGCCGGCGCCTACCCCGCCCCGGACGACAGCGCCGGCGCCGGCGTGCCGTGGCCGGCCTCGTTCGAATCCGGACCGTCCGGATCGGACGGCGCGACCTTCGAGACCGCCTCCTCCTGGCCGGCGGCCGGCACGCCACGGGAACCGGTGGTGTTCGGCGACACCCCGCCCCCGCCGGGCCGCCCCGAACCGCCCCGGCAGTCCCGCCTGGTGACCGTCGGCATGGCCGTGCTCGGGGTGGTGGCGCTGGCCGCCATCGCGCTCACCGGCGTCGTCTACTACACCGGCGACGACAACCAGATCCGCGACATGCTCCAGCTCGGCGGTACGAACGAGCAGGTGGCCAGCGGGCCGATCAACGACATGAACATCGCGACCTTCGAACTGATGGCCGCCACCGACCGGGTCCGGCTGCGGATCGACGACCTGGGCGAGGACCTCTACCGGATCAGCTCGCCGGAAGGCAGCGGCGTCCGGCCCAGCGCCGAACTACGCGACGACCGGCTGCGGGTCGACCTGACCCGCGAGACGGCCGGAACCGGCGGCGAGGTCGAGGTGGTACTGACCGCGAAAGTGCGCTGGACCATCCGCTTCTCCGGCTACTCGGCCGAGCGGATCGTCGACCTCAGCCAGGGCCGGATCAAGGGCATCGAACTGGTCGGCGGCACCCGCCGGGCCGAGATGAACCTGGCCCAGGCCTCCGGCACGGTGCCGATGCGGATCACCGGCGGCGTCGAGGAACTCATCCTGCGGGCGCCCACCGGCAGCCCGGTGCGGATCAAGGTGGGCGGCGGCGCGGGCACCGTGACCGCCGGAGCGAAGACGCTCAAGGACGTGGCACCAGGCTCGACGCTGACACCGCGGGACTGGACCAGCGGCAACCGGTACGACGTGGACGCGATCGCCCCGGTCACCCTGCTGAAGGTGGAGACCTCGGCGCCGTCCTGACCGGTGGAGGGCCGCACCGGCGGCCCTCCACGAAACGTCAGTTCAGCACACGCAGGCGGACCGTCTGCTCCATGGCACGCAGCTGGTCCAGGGCCACGTCGGGGTAGCCGCGGGCGATGTCGGTGATCAGGTAGCCGTACTCGCCGCGGGTGCTGAGCATCTGACCCTCGACGTTGACGTTGTGCTCGGCGAGGATCCGGTTGACCTGGGCCAGCACACCCGGGGTGTTCTTGTGCATGTGCACGATGCGGTGCATGCCGGGCAGATCGGGCAGGGTCACACCGGGCAGGTTGACGCTCAGCGTGGTGTTGCCCTCGGTCACGAACTTCGCCAGCTTGTTCGCCACGAAGCCGCCGATGTCGGACTGGGCCTCCTCGGTCGAACCGCCGATGTGCGGGGTGAGAATCACGTTCGGCAGGCCACGCAGCTCGGACAGGAACTCGTCACCGCGGCCCTTCGGCTCCTTCGGGAACACGTCCACCGCGGCACCGGCCAGGCGGCCGCTCCGCAACGCGTCCCGCAGCGCCAGGTGATCCACGATCAGGCCCCGGGACAGGTTCAGGAACAGGCTGCCGGCCCGCATCTTCGCGAACTGCTCGGCGCCGAAGAAACCGGCGTTGCCGGGCCGGCCGTCGACGTGCAGCGTGACGATGTCACTCGACTCCAGCAGCTCGTCCAGGCTGGCGCACCGGTGCGCGTTGCTCAGCGCCAGCTTGTCGGCGGTGTCGTAGAACGAGACCGACATGCCCAGGTTCTCCGCGAGAACCGACAGCTGGGTGCCGATGTTGCCGTACCCCACGATGCCGAGACGGCGGCCGCGGATCTCGTGGGCGCCGTCCGCCGACTTGTCCCAGACACCCTCGTGCATCGACGCGTTCTTCTCGGTCAGCCGCCGGGTCAGCGCGATGATCTCGGCGATCGCCAGCTCCACCACCGAACGGGTGTTGGAGAACGGGGCGTTGAAGACGGCCACCCCACCGGCCGAGGCGGCGGCCAGATCGATCTGGTCGGTGCCGATGCAGAACGCTCCGATGCCGACCAGCTTGTCGGCGGCCTCCAGAACCTTCGCCGTCACCTGGGTCTTGGACCGGATGCCGAGCAGGTGCACTCCGGAGATGCGGTCGATCAACTCGACCTCGTCGAGCGCGTTGCGCAGGGACTCGACCTGGAAGCCGTCCTCCTCGAGGCGGGAAACCGCGTCGGGGTGGATGCTCTCCAGAAGCAGGACTCGCACCTTGGGCTGGTCGGTCATCATCTTCCGTTCCATGATTCGGTTGGGCGCCCGGGCCGCCACGCCGAAGCCCAGTTCACGGGCATCAAGCCTAGTCCCCCGGCGTACCGGGCCCGGTGCGGTGTGCTTGAGGTCCCATCTACCGGTCGACCCCATAACTGTTACGGGGGCGCACCGGGTGTGGTTCAGCCCCGTTTCGGCTCCCCCAGGGCGGTCCGGAGCCACGGCAGCAGGGCATCACCCTGGAACCGCTGGAAAGCCCGGACCGTCGGCAGACCCGGCGGCGGAGGCTGCCGGCAACGATGCTGGAACAGGGCCGCCGCCCCGGCCATCACCCCGGTCACCACATCGGCGTCGACACCGTCCAACAGCGGGGCCGGATCGCCGCCGTGCACGATCACGTTGATCGCCAGCAGCACCGAATCCAGCCAGGCCGGGCCGGCACACGCATGCGGCCAATCCACCAGCACCAGACTGCCGTCGGCCCGGATCAGGATGTTGTCGGCGCGCAGATCGGTGTGCGCCAGCGTGCCACCACCGGCCAGCGCGGCCACCCCGCGGTCGGCGGCCGCCCGCAACTCGTCCAGATGGGCCGCCGCCCACGCGTCCAGGTCGTCCGGGCGGTCCGCGGCCAGGGCGTCCCAGCGCGAGAACTCCGCGCCGTACTTCTCCGACGCGGTCGGCAGGCCGGCCACCGGCACCGGGGTCAGCGCCTCGGCCAGACCCCGCAGCGTGGCCGCCGCGGCCCGGATCTCGTGAGCCGCCCACGGCGTGCCCGGATGGGTGCCCTCGACGTCCTCCAGGACCAGCACCACCCAGTCGCCGGTGTCGAAACCACCCAGCAGACGCGGCGCCGCGGCGTGCTCCGGCAGCGCGGCGGTGATCCGCAGCTCATTCCGGGCCAGCACCGCCGACTGCTCGTTCAGCGCCGGCGTGACCGCCTTGACGAACGCCCGCGCGCCGTCCACGGTGCGGACCCGGTCGGCGGTGCCCGGTGAGAACCCGCCGGGCTGGGAGGCGGCGGCCACCACCGGCCCGCCACCGATGATCGCCTCGATGTCCAGCCGGACCGGGGCGGGGATGTCCGCCCACCCGATCCGCACGCCACCCGCCCGCACCATGCCGGGATCGTGGCAGCTCCCACCCACCCACCGACACCGATTTTCCCGGTCCGGCCGGCACGCGCAGCCGAGTGCGGAGAATGACCGACTCATCCTGATCACCTCTTGTGCCGGCGGGCGCACTGCCGTAGAACGTGCGCATGGCATCGACGAGTGACGAGCTTCGGCCGGAGATTCCGCACGCGGCGCGCATCTGGAACTACTGGATGGGTGGCAAGGACAATTTCGCGTCGGATCGGGCCGCGGGGGACGCGGTCGCCCAGGTCTATCCGGAGATCGTGCTGATGGCGCGGCATTCCCGGCAGTTCCTGATCCGGGCGGTGCGGTTCCTCTCCGACGAGGCCGGCGTGAAGCAGTTCCTGGACATCGGCACCGGTCTGCCGACGATGCAGAACACGCACGAGGTGGCCGGTGAGGACGCCCGGGTCGTCTATGTGGACAACGATCCGCTGGTGCTGGTGCACGCTCGTGCGCTGATGGACAAGAGTGACCGCACCGTGCACGTGAACGCCGATTACCACGACCCGGACCGGATCCTGGACGAGGCGCGGAAGGTGCTGGACTTCGACCGGCCGATCGGTGTCATGTTCATGGGTGTGCTGGGCTACGAGCCGGATCTGGGCACGGTGAAGAAGATCGTGGACCGGGTGATGGCGGCGGTTCCGACGGGCAGCTACCTGGTTCTGTGGGACGGTACGAACACCACGCCGTCGGTGGTCGAGGGCGCGGACCGGCTGGCGCAGAGTGGTGGGGTGCCGTACATCCTGCGCGGTCCGGAGGAGATCGGTGGGCTGTTCGCGGGACTGGAGCCGGTGGAGCCGGGCCTGGTGCAGATCACCGAGTGGCGGCCGGACGGTGAGACCGAGTGGCTGGACGCGTACGGGGCGGTCGCCAAAAAGGTCGTGTGACTGTCGCCCAACAGTCACAGAATAGTCATAGAAATGCCCTGACCTGCGGCAACTTGCCTCGTTGCCATATCGTCACAGCATGTTCGTCTTCGGTGTTCTTCTATTCGGTCTGGCGATTATCGCGCTGCTGACCGGTGTCATGTCCAAGGTTCCCTCGGTGCGGCGCAACGCTTTCCTGGCGTTCGGTGGCGGTCTGATCCTGTCGATCGCGGTGATCGTCACGTCGAGCATCACGGTGGTGCCGACCCGCAACGTGGGCATCGTGACGGCCTGGAACAAGCCGACCGGCCGGACCACCGGCGCCGGTTTGCAGTGGACCCTGCCGTGGGAGGGCATCGACGAGTGGGACGCGTCCGGTCAGACCTACTCGCACCTGGGTGACGAGTGTGTGTGGGTGACGATCGCGGCGCAGCGGCGGGCCTGCATCCCGGTGCAGATCGAGTGGTCGGCCAAGGCGGAGAAGGCGCCGGAGAACTGGGCGGCCTACCGGGAGGTGGGCAGCAAGTCGCGCTTCGAGGTGTTCATCGAGCGGCGGGTGAACCCGCAGATCAACGGCGCCATGACGTCGATCTTCGCGACTTTCGACCCGCTGGGTTCGGTGGATCCGACCAGTGGGGACGCGCCGGCGCCCGATCTGAACAAGACCTACAAGGACACCCTGGTCCAGGCGCTGAACGCCGAGCTGGGTGACGAGATCGTGGTGAAGTCGGTGGCGTTCGAGTCGCCGCAGTACGACGAGCCGACCACGCAGGCGATCGCGGCGTACGGCCAGAAGATCCTGGAGGCCCGCAACCTGGAGATCGACCGGGCGAACGCGAAGACCCGCGCCGAGATCACCAAGACCGACGCGAGTGTCGACCAGGTGGCCCGCTGTCTGCAGATCGCCGAGAAGCTGGGCAAGGAGCCCGGTCTGTGCATGGGTAACTCGGTGTCGCTGACCCGCCCGGTGGAGACCGGGCGGGCCGGCTAGAACCTCAGCGGACCCGGATCCGGACCGAGTCCAGGGCGGGCGTCTGGTTCGCGCGTTCCATCATCGGGATGCGGTGCGAGCCGTCGCCCGCCCAGGCGGAGCACTGGAAGGTGCCGGACTGGGCCAGACCGGGCACCTGGATGGCGACGGTGTCCGGGGTGGCGTTGCCGCGGCTGTCCTCGGTGGCGACGAAGAACGCCGGCACCGGCTCGGGCGCGGGCGCCTGGCGGGTGCTGTCCAGGATCCGGCAGGCGGTGTGGAAGTGACCGCGGACCAGGCCGTTCTGCAGAACCGAGCTCTCCACGTAGTAGCCGCCCTGACCGGCCGCGAGGAACCGGTCGCGGATCAGGTTGCGGGTGCTGATCTGCAGCGTGAAAGCCTGGTTACGGCGGACCTGGGTGGGCGCCCGGGTGATCAGCAGGGTGGCGTTGTTGGCGGCCGCGCCGACCTCACCGAACTCGGTGGAGACACACTTGTTGCCGAGCTGGAAGCCGGTGTGCGGCTCCAGCCCGCTGGTCTCGCAGGTGTTGGTGAGGATGCCCAGGTTGTTGCCGGGTTCGGCGGCCGGCGGCGTGGTGACGACCGGCGCCGCGCCGTCCTCGTTGAGGGTGCACACCGACAGCTGCTCGGCCTTCAGGTCCGGCCGGGCGGCGTTGCGGGAGATCGCGGTCTCGATCCGGTTGATCACCGCGAACCGCTTGTCCTTCAGCGGTCCGAGGATCGCGTTCTGGATGAAGTTGGCCCCGCCCTGGCCGAGGGTGGCGGCGATCCGGTTGTTCGCCTCGTTGATCTGCTGATCGAGGAGCCGAAGGTTGTTGTCCACCTCCGCCTGGGCTTGAGCGGGAACGTTGACGGTGACGGTGACCTGTGGACAGTTGACCGTCGGCACGGCGGCTTCGGCAGCCGTCGCGACACCGATTCCGGCCGCCACCATGGTGGCGGCGAGTCCGGAGGTGATGACCAGTTTTCGGCGCATTGACCTGCTACTTCCCCGATACGCGATGGAACCTTCCCTGATTGGTACGGGAACGCTCCCAGGATGGATCAACATCGGACCGGAAAGATCAGGCCGATGCCTCGGCCGGGGCCAGGCGGGCGGCCCGGATCGCCGGGTACAGGCCGGCCAGCGCCCCGATCAGCTTGGTCGCGCCTCAGCGCGGTCGCGCCTCAACAGGGTCGCGCCTCAGCAGGGTCGCGCCGCACCGCCGGCGAGTGCCCACAGTGGTACGACGGCCGGCCACCCCGATGCCGCCGAGCGGCAACGCGGTGAAGGTGCCGGCGGTGGCCCGCTGGCGGCGCGTCGGACGGGTTGGAGACGTCCACCTGGCCCGGGTTCTCCGGGTTGGCGGTGGCGGCGAGCAGCGCCCGGACCGCCTCGTGCCCGGCCTGTTCGAGCCGTTCCGCCGGTACGGCACCGAACGGCTCTCCGGCACCGGGCTGGGCCTGTCCATCGTCCGTGCGGTGGCCGGCGCCTCATCGTGGCCGGTTGCACGCCGACTCCCGGGAGGAGGGCGGCCTGGACGTCACGGTACTGCTGCCGGGTGCGGAAACGGCCTCCGGGCGAGCCCCGGAGGCCGAACCTTCACTGCTCAGAATGCGCGCCCGGCAGGATTCGAACCTGCGACCGACGGATTAGAAGTCCGTTGCTCTATCCGCTGAGCTACGAGCGCTGGCCAGCACATACTAGGCGGTCGCGTCGGACTTGTCGTCCGCCTCGTCGGCAGTCCGGCTTTCCACCGTCGCCTCGGCCGCCCTCAGGGCCGCCGTTTTGCCCGCTTGGTCCTCCGGGGCGGGGGGAATCTCCACATCCGGGGCACCCGGCGCGGGCAGGAAGGCGTCCACCCAGCGTCCCAACTCGCGGAACACCTCGGCCCGTACCTCCTTGCCGGAGAGGGTCAGGTCGTGCATCCCACCGTCGAACTGCGCGATCGTCACCCGCCGGCCCAGGCCGGGGGCCCAGCGGGTGATGTGATCCACGTCGAGGACCGAGTCGCTGACCCGGACGTCGTCGTGCCACTGGCGGCCGCGGAACGTCCGGGTCGAGCAGGCGACCAGGACCGGCGCGTCGATGGACAGGCCGGACCGCAGCTTGAGCTGCCCCTGCCGGATCGCCTCTAGCCAGCCCATGGTGACCGGGAACCCGGTGATCGGTTTCCAGGTCAGGTCGTAATTCCACTCACCGTCGTGTTCGCTGTGCAGACTCCGGCCGTAAAGACCCAGATTCGCGACGGGCATCTTGCGGTACGGCTGACGCCCGGTGACCGCCAGCACCACCGACATCAGGGGCCGCCGAACCACCCAGGGCAGGTTGAAGTCGAAGAACGGGCTGTTCAGGAACAGGCCGTCGATCAGGCCCCGGCCCCGCCGGGTGTGCGCCCACAGCGAGGTGATCAGGCCGCCGGTGGAGTGCCCGGTGACCAGCAGCTGGTCGTGGCCGTCCTGCTCGCGGATGATCCGGGCGGCCTCGTCCAGCTCCGGGAAGTAGTCGCGCATGCTGCGGGCGAAGTTCGGGGTCTGGTGCGGGAGGAGGCTGCGGCCGTACTTGCGCAGGTCCAGCGCGTAGAAGTCCCAGCCCCGCTCGACGAAGAAGTCGGCCATGTGGGTCTGGAAGAAGTAGTCCACGAACCCGTGGACGTGCAGCACGGCCCGTCGGGACGGGGTGGCCGCCCGGCGCCGGACCAGGGTCGCCACCACCGGGCCCTCGTCGTCACTGCCCAGTTCGATGGTGTGCCGCTCGTACGGCATCCCGAGGACGTCGGTCTCCACGCCCCCAAGGTTACCCATGGGTACTGCCTGCTGCGCCATACCAGATCGCCGATCGCACACCGGTCTTCATCCACAGTTCGCCGTTGTCCACAATCCGTGGCCGCAAGATCATCGCCGGTGACGCAATCTCGAACCCGACCGAGGCACCACCCACCCCGCAGAGGGAGACAACGCTCGTGTTCGAGACCAACATCGCCGTCGTCGGCAACGTTCTGACCGCGCCCGAGTGGCGGCGCACCACCACCAACAACCAGCTCGTCGCCAACTTCCGGATCGCCTCCACCGCCCGCCGGTTCGACCGCGACAACAACCGCTGGACCGACGGCGACATGCTGCGCATCCGGGTCACCGCCTGGCGCCGTCTCGCCGAGGGAGTCGCCTCCTCGATCACCGTCGGTGACCCGGTCGTCGTCTAC
Source organism: Actinoplanes sp. G11-F43 (assembly GCF_050589265.1). Taxonomy (NCBI): domain Bacteria; kingdom Bacillati; phylum Actinomycetota; class Actinomycetes; order Micromonosporales; family Micromonosporaceae; genus Actinoplanes; species Actinoplanes sp. G11-F43. Next base: position 62,541 of record NZ_JBNZCE010000015.1, on the reverse strand, counting down.
GGCCGGATCTTCACCCGTGACTGGGTCGACGACGACAACAAGCACCGGGTCTCCTACGAGATGGAGGCGATCGCCGTCGGCCACGACCTGGCCCGGGGGCGCGCCCGGTTCCATCGCAACAAGCCCGCCCCGAACAGCACGATCGAGGGGGCCGACGCCGAGGCCGTCGTCCGCGGCGAGCACACCGAGCCGCTGCCGGCCGGTGAATCACCTGTCGAGTTCGGTGACGGCCTGCCCGACGGGATCGAGCCGACCTTCCTGGAGGTCGTCGCCGAGATCGTCGACGAGGTCGCCGAGACGGTGACGGAGACCGGCGCGGAGCCCGTGGCGCCGGTGCCGGACCGCCGGGAGCCGATCGCCGCCTGAGACCTTCCGGAGACCGCCACCGGCCCCGGTTCCGACCCCTGAGGAGCCCCGGGGTGTGGCGGTGCCCGGCGGCCCGGCCCGCCCTCACCGGCGAGAGGCGACGGGCCGGGCCGCCGCGGCCCTGGGACCGGATCCACCACCGGCCCCAGCCGTCACTCGAAAGGAGGAAAGATCAGGACTTCAACGGATCTCCGGCTCACAGTGATCGATTCCTTCGATCGGGATGGGCCGATCGTGCCGGGCGAATCGCCCGGCCGTCGGAGCGGCCCGGGTGGGCCGGACGCGTCGTCACCCGGCAAACTGGACCAGTGCTGCTGAAGGACATCCGCGCCATCGTGACCGAGACGGTGGTGCTATCGCCGGAGGACCAGACGGCCGAGAACGCCAACACCAACTGGTTCGGCGCGCCGCCCCACGAGCGTATGGGCCTGTCCGCGGACGAGGTCGTGACCGCGTTCGAGGAGACGGCGGCCGGGCTGCGGACGATCGTGGCCGGCGCCGGGCATCGGGGCACCGCCACGTTCTACGTCTGGCACGACGCCGTGGCCGGGCAGCTGCGCTGCTCGGCGGGCACCCGAAAACCCAGTGATCTCCCGTTCAGCGACGACTACCGGATAACCGAGGATCTGCGGGCCATCGTGGTCGAGTTCCTGGAGGATCGGGCCCCCGGCTCGATCGTCTGGGGCGAACTCGAGCCGGTCCCCTATCCGGAGAACGACGAGCCCCCGGCCCTCGCGGTCTGGGCTTTCGACCTGACACCGTTCGGCCGCTGAGGCCGGCCGCGTTCGGCCGTTGAGGCCGACTGCGGCTCCACTTGCAAAGGATCACATCCAGTGCCACCACGGTGGACCGCGGACGCGGCCGGCCTCGTCGCCGGATATCTGCTCGACGCGGCGTTCGGCGATCCGCGGCGCCTGCACCCCGTCGCCGGCTTCGGCACGGCCGCGGGTGCCCTGGAACGGCGGGTCCACCGGCCCCACCGGCGGGCCGGGGCGGTCTTCACCGCCGTCGCCGTCGGGGTGCCCGTGCTGGCCGGCCTCGCCGCCGGCCGGGCCACCCGGAACCATCCGGTGGCCCGGTTCGCCGTCACCACCGCGGCGACCTGGACCGTGCTCGGCGGCCGGACCCTGCGCCGCGAGGCCCGGGTGATGGCCCGCCACCTGGAGGCCGGTGACCTGCCGGCCGCCCGTGGGCGGCTCGGCCACCTGTGCGGGCGCGACCCGTCCGCACTGGACGAGCCGGAGCTGGCCCGGGCCACCGTCGAGTCGGTCGCCGAGAACACCTCGGACGCCCTCGTCGCCCCGCTGTTCTGGGGAGCGCTGCTCGGCCCGGCCGGGCTGCTCGGCTACCGGGCCGCCAACACCCTGGACGCCATGGTCGGGCACCGTTCGGAGCGGTACGCGCGGTTCGGCACCCCGTCCGCCCGGCTCGACGACCTGCTCAACCTGGTGCCGTCCCGGCTCACCGGGCTGCTCACCATCGCCGTGTCGCCGATCGCGGGCGGCACGCCGGGGGAGACCTGGCGGGTCTGGCGGCGGGACCGCGCCGACCACCCGTCCCCGAACGCCGGGCAGTGCGAGTCGGCGATGGCGGGCGCGCTCGGGGTGCGGCTGGGCGGCCGCAACGTCTACTTCGGGCGCAGCGAGACCCGGCCGTTCCTGGGCGACGGCCCGAAACCGTCGGCGAAACACCTGCGCCGGGCGGCCCGGGTGTCCGGCGCGGTCGGCGCGGTGGCCGTGACGATGGCGGCCGCGGTGGCGGCGGCCCGGCGCGCGTGGTGAGCGGCCTGCTGATCGCCGGCACCACATCGGACGCCGGCAAGAGTGTGCTGACCGCGGGGGTCTGCCGCTGGCTGCACCGCAACGGCGTCCGGGTGGCCCCGTTCAAGGCGCAGAACATGTCCAACAACTCCGCGGTGGTGGTCACCGCCGAGGGCCGCGGCGGTGAGCTGGGCCGGGCGCAGGCGATGCAGGCGGCGGCCTGTGGCCTGGCACCCGACCTGCGGTTCAACCCGGTCCTGCTGAAACCGGGCAGCGACCGGTCCAGCCAGGTCGTGCTGCTGGGGGAGGCGGTCGACACGGTGACCGCCGGCAACTACCGGGCGCTGCGGCCCCGGCTGGCCGAGACCGCCTTCGCGGCGCTGGACGAGTTGCGCACCGAGTACGACGCGGTGATCTGTGAGGGCGCCGGCAGCCCCACCGAGATCAACCTGCGCGCCGGCGACTTCGTCAACATGGGCCTGGCCCGGCGGTTCGGCCTGCCTACCGTGGTGGTCGGCGACATCGACCGGGGCGGGGTGTTCGCCGCGTTCTTCGGCACGCTGGCGCTGCTCTCGGCGGAGGACCAGGCGCTGGTCTCCGGCTTCGTGATCAACAAGTTCCGGGGCGACCTCGGCCTGCTCCGCCCGGGGCTGGACATGATCACCGAGGCGACCGGGCGGCCGGTGCACGGAGTTCTCCCGTTCCACCCGGACGTCTGGCTGGACGCCGAGGACTCCCTGGCGTACGGCCGCGTCCTGGGCCGTCCCGGGCCTCCGCACGGGACCGCCTGGCTGCGTGTCGCGGTGGTCCGGCTCCCACGGATCTCGAACGCCACCGACGCCGAGGCGCTCGCCGCCGAACCGGGTGTCCGGGTCCATCTGACCGTCGAGCCGGCCGACATCGCCGACGCCGACCTGGTCGTGATCCCCGGGTCGAAGGCCACCGTGAGCGATCTCGCCTGGCTGCGCCGGACCGGTCTGGCCGGCGCGATCCAGGCCCACGCAGCGGCCGGCAGACCGCTGCTCGGCATCTGTGGCGGGTTCCAGATGCTCGCCGAGACGATCGACGACGAGGTCGAGAGCGGCCTGGGTACGGTCCCCGGCCTCGGCCTCCTGCCGGCCGGGATCACCTTCGCCGCCCGCAAGACGCTGTCCCGCCCGTCCGGCTCGGCGATGGGCGTGCCGGTCAGCGGGTACGAGATCCATCACGGCTTCGTCTCCTCGGGCACCCCGGAACCGCTGATCCGCTATGCCGACGGCCGTCCGGAGGGCGCGGTGGCCGGCAACGTCTTCGGCACCCACTGGCACGGCGCCTTCGAGTCCGACGGGTTCCGCCGCCGGTTCCTGGCCGAGGCGGCGCGGCTGGCCGGGCGGCACGGGTTCACGCCGGCTCCGGACACCCGGTTCGCGGCGGTCCGGGAGCGGGCCCTGGACGTGCTCGGCGACCTGGTGGCCGAGCATCTGGACACGGCTGCGCTGCTCCGGTTGATCGAGCAGGGGCCGCCGAAGGGGATGCCGTTCCTGCCCCCGGGTGCCCCGTAGGGGACTTCTCCGGGTCGCGAGCGGGGACATCCGTTGCGTGAGCGGCGTACGTTGGGGCCCGGAAGCGNGCGCGGCGCCGGCGCCGCGGCAGCGGTGAGAACGGGTGGTGCAGATGACGACCGAGGACGACAACCGGCCGGCCCGCCGTCGGGTGACGCTGACCGGCATCAGCTCGCGGGCCTGGGAGCACCCCGCCGACCGCGGAGCGCTGTCCGCGCTGCGGGAGTTGCGCGGGTTCGACGACGTGGTGAAGACGTTCTTCGGCATGTGGAACGAGCGCGGCTTCCGCCTCCAGTTCCTGGCCGGGGCGATCCGCGTCGACCACCGGCAGTATCCCAGGGTCTATCAGCGGTTCACCGAGGCGGCCAGCACGATCGACGTGGCCGAGCTGCCCGAGCTGTACGTCTCGCAGAACCCGATCATCAACGGTCAGGCGATCGGCCTGGACCGGCCGTTCATCGTGATCACCACGGGCGCGGTGGACAAACTCGACGACGACGAGCTGCGGGCGCTGCTGGGGCACGAGATCGGCCACGTGCGCAGCGGCCACGCGGTCTACAAGACGATCATGCAGATCCTGACCGGCTGGCTGGCCAACATCAGCTGGCTGCCGGTGGGTGTGATGGCGCTGCGGGCGATCATCGCGGCGATGTATGAGTGGTGGCGCAAGGCGGAGCTGTCCGCCGACCGGGCCGGTCTGCTCGCCGGCCAGGACCCGGCCGCCTCGCTGCGCCTGCTGATGAAACTGGCCGGTGGTGGCGACCTCTCGCAGATCGACACGGCGGCGTTCCTGGAGCAGGCCGCGGAGTACGAGAGCGGCGGCGACCTGCGCGACAGCATCCACAAGATCGGCCTGACCGCCTGGAGCAGCCACCCGGTGCCGGTGGCCCGGGCCGCCGAGCTGCGCAAGTGGATCGACTCGGGTGACTACGCCCGGATCATCGGCGGCGACTACCCGCGCCGTGACACCGACGGCGACGCCTCGGTCACCGAGGACGTGAAGGCTGCGGCCAAGGCGTACCGGGAGGACTTCGAGAACTCACAGGATCCGCTGGTCGGCCTGGTGCGCCGGCTCGGTGGCGGCGCGGCCGACCTGGCCGGCTCCGCCGCGGGCAAGGCGTACAACTGGGCGACCGACGCGGCCCGGCGGGGTCGTCGGGACAACGGCGGAGAGGGTACGCCGGACGCATGATCCACCGGCCGGGCCGGACCGATGTCACATCGCGGGCCTACGATCGGCGGCATGAGCCTGAGTGAATCCGATCTGCATGCCGCGATCCGGCGTGAGATGCCCGGTGTTTGTGCCGACCTGGAGCGGTTGGTGCGGATCCCGGGCGTCGCCTTCGAAGGTTTCGACCACTCGCACGTCGAGCGGTCCGCGGAGGCGGTCGCCGAGTTGTTGCGCGGGTGCGGGCTCGACACCGAGATCGTCCGGCACGGTGGCCAGCCCGCCGTGATCGGCCGCAAGGCGGCCCCGGCCGGCGCCCCGACCGTGCTGCTCTACGCGCACCACGACGTGCAGCCCGCCGGCGACCCGGCGCTGTGGGCGAGCGACCCGTTCGAGCCGGTCGAGCGCGACGGCCGGCTGTACGGCCGCGGTGCCGCCGACGACAAGGCGGGTGTGATGGCCCACGTGGCGGCGCTGCGCGCGTTCGGTGACCAGCTGCCGGTCGGCGTGGTCGTCTTCGTCGAGGGCGAGGAGGAGTACGGCTCCGACTCCCTCGACACGATCATCCACGAGCACCTGGAGGAGCTGCGCTCCGACGTGATCGTGATCGCCGACTCCGGCAACTGGGACATCGGCCGGCCCGCCCTGACCACCTCGCTGCGCGGCCTGGTCAACCTGTTCGCCGAGGTGCGGGTGCTGAAGAGCGCGGTGCACAGCGGCATGTTCGGCGGTCCCGTCCCGGACGCGCTGATCACCCTGTCCCGCCTGCTCACCACCCTGCACGACGAGGACGGTGAGGTCGCCGTTCAGGGCCTGGTGGGCCGGGAGGGCGCGAGCGTCGACTATCCGGCCGACCGCTTCCGGCACGAGGCCGGGATCCTCGACGGTGTCGGCCTGATCGGCAAGGGCACGATCACCGACCGGATCTGGACCAAGCCGTCGATCTCGGTGCTCGGCATCGACGCCCCCGGCACGCTGGTCGCGGCGAACGCGCTGCAGCCCACCGCCAAAGCCAAGATCAGTGTGCGGCTGGCGCCCGGTGAGGACCCGAAGTCGGCGTTCGAGGCGGTCCGGGCCCACCTGGAGAAGAACGTGCCGTGGGGCGCCCAGCTGGAGGTCACGCTGGAGAGCGACGGCGCGCCCTGCGTGATCGACGCCACCGGCCCGGTGTACGACGCGGCCCGCGCCGCGTTCCGGTCCGCCTGGGACGGCACCGACCCGGTCGACATGGGTGTCGGCGGCTCGATCCCGTTCATCGCCACCTTCCAGGAGTTGTTCCCGTCGGCGGCGATCCTGGTGACCGGTGTCGAGGACCCCTACGCGGCGGCGCACGGCCCGAACGAGAGCCTGCACCTGGGCGAGTTCGAGCGGGTGTGTGTCGCCGAGGCACTGCTGCTCAAGAACGTTGCGGAGACTCTGACGAAGTAGAAACGGGGTGGCTGATGGCCGAGCTGACTTGTGACGTCCTCGTGGTGGGCGCCGGCCCGACCGGGCTGATGCTCGCCAACTGGCTGACCAGGCTCGGGGTGCGGGTGATCGTGGCCGACGGCAAGGACGGCCCGACCCGCGAGTCCCGGGCGCTCGTCGTGCAGGCGCGCAGCCTGGAGATCTACGACCAGCTCGGCATCGGCGACCAGGTTCTGGAGGCGGCGCACCGGGCCGGGGCACTCGCTCCCGGCTTCGGTGCGCGGGTCTTCGGCCGGATCCCGCTGGGCCCGCTCGGTGAGGGGCTCACCGCGTACCCGTTCATCGAGATCCTCGAACAGAGCCGCAACGAGGAGATCCTCTACGAGAACCTGCAGAAACTCGGCGGCCGGGTGTTCTGGGAGTCGCCGGTCACCGCCGTGGTGCAGACCGACGACGGCATCGAGGCGAAGGTCGCCAACGACACCGTACGCGCGAGGTTCTGTGTCGGTTGTGACGGCGCCAACTCGGTGGTCCGCAAGTCGCGGCGGATCGCCTTCGAGGGGATCACCAACCCGCACCGCTTCTTCGTGCTGGACGCGGCCGGCGCCGCCGGCCTGATCGAGGGCGCGGTCAACGTCCGCCCGGAACGGGACGACTTCCTGCTCGCCTTCCCGATGCGCGAGGGCGCGTGGCGGCTGATCGGCCTGGTCCGCGACACCGACGGCGACGGCGATCTGGACGAGGACGACGCCCGCGAGCGGATGCGCCGGACGTACGGCGTCACCTACGACCGGGCCCGCTGGTTCGCCACCTACCGGGTGCACCACCGGGTCGCCGCAGCCTTCCGGGACGGACCGTTCTTCCTGGCCGGCGACGCGGCCCACGTGCACTCGCCGGTCGGCGGCCAGGGCATGAACACCGGGCTCCAGGACGCCCACAACCTCGCCTTCAAACTGGCCGACGTGCTGCACGGCACCCGCAAGGACCGCTGGCTGGACCGGTACGAGGCGGAACGCCGCCCGGTCGCCCGCAAACTCGTCGCCACCACCGACCGGGTCTTCAACGCGGTCACCTCGACCCGTCCGCCGATCCGCCTGCTGCGCCGGATCGCGGTGCCGTTGATCGCCCCGCTCGCGGTCCGGGTGCTGCCCCGCACCGCCGGAGGATCACGGCTTTTCCAGTACGTCGCCCAGATCCGCGTCCACTATCCGCTCGAACCGGGTGCTCCCGCACCGGGCCGCCGCCGTGATCCGGTGATCGGCCGGCGGCTGCCGTGGGCCGGCGCCAACCACACCGCGCTGCGGGCCGCCTGCTGGCAGATCCACGCGTACGGCGAGGTGTCCGCCGACGATGTGCCGGACCTGGGGCTGCCCGTGCACGTCTTCCCGGCGGCTCCCGGAACCACGCTGCGGCCCGGTCTGCTGTACCTGGTGAGACCGGACGGATTCGTCGCCTCCCGGGCCGATCCGGGGGAGGCGGCCACCCTCTTCCAGCACGCCATGGCCAGGTGAAATCGGTTGTCCACAGGGTGGTTCGAGGGGGTGGCGGGAGCGATCATTCCATGTAGGATTCGTACATGCGTTCGATAAATGCACCGACCCTCTCGGCTGTGCTCGCGAGTCGCGCGCCTCGGGCGGCCCGGGTGACCCCCGGCACGCGCGACTCGCTCGACCGCCTCCGCACCCGTGACCGCATCGAGTCGATCGCCCGGCTCCGGGCCGCCGCCCGCGCGCTGGGTGACGTCGACGTCTCCGGGTGGGACGACGACACCCTCACCGACCATCTCGACGACCTCTCCAAGGTGCTCTGCAACCTCGACTCCGAGCTGGCCCGGGTCGCCGACGCGGTCCGCGCCCGCGGGTTCCGCATCGAGGAGCCGAGGGCGGCATGACCGGCCCTCCCCGGCCCGGCGTCCGGTCCACGCCGCCGACCTGGCCACCCAGCCTCGCCGCCGACCTTGCCGACCTTGCCGCCCGGCCTCGCCGCCGGCTTGGTCACCGGTCCTTCGGTGGCCCGGTCTTTCGGCGGCCCGGCCTTTCGCTGGCCCACGCTCTCGGGCGTCGTGGCTCCTCGCGGGCTCGACCAGGGCGAAATGTCGCGATCGGGGGACGCTTCGGGCCGGGGCCGCGAAACTCGTGACCTGCTGACAGGATGGGGATCGTGCGGTTCCTCGACATCGCTGCCACCTCGGCCGCCGTCACCGCGACCTCGGGCCGCAAGGCCAAGATCGAGCTGCTGGCCGCCACGCTTCGGCGCCTGGACCCCGGTGAGATCGTCGCCGGGGCCGCCTACCTGGCCGGTGAGCTGCGGCAACGGCAGACCGGTGTGGGTTATGCCGCTCTGCGGGACCGCCCGCCACCGGCAGCTGAGGCGACTCTGACCGTGGGTGCCGTCGACCAGGCCGTCGCCGAGATCGCCACCGTGGCCGGCACCGGCTCCCAGGCCCGGCGCCGGCAGTTGCTCGGCGCGCTCTTCGGCGCCGCCACCGAGGTCGAGCAGATGCTGCTGGCCGGCCTGTTCAGCGGCGAGTTGCGGCAGGGCGCCCAGGCCGGGCTGCTGGCCGAGGCGGTCGCCTCCGCCGCCGAGGTGCCGTCCACCCTGGTCCGCCGGGCCCTGCTGCTCTCCGGCGATCTCAAGCTGGTGGCCTTCGCCGCGCTGACCGGCGGGGCGGACGCGCTCGCCGGGATCCAGCTGCGGGTGGGCACGCCGCTGAGCCCGATGCTGGCCGGCAGTGCCCCGGACGTCGCCACCGCGCTGCTCGGCACCGGAGTTCCGGCGGTCGCCGACGCGAAGCTCGACGGCATCCGGATCCAGGTGCACCGCTCCGGCGACGAGGTGACCGTCTTCACCCGCAGCCTCGACGACATCACCGCCCGGCTGCCCGAGGTGGTCGCCGCGGTCCGTGAGCTGCCGCTGCGGGAGGCGGTTCTGGACGGTGAGGCGATGCTCGTCGACGAGTCCGGGCGGCCCCGGCCGTTCCAGGAGACGTCCAGCCGTGCGGCGACCCGGGGCGCGCCGGTGAGCGGGCTCCGGCCGTACTTCTTCGATCTCCTGCACCTGGACGGCACCGACCTCCTGGACGAACCGGGCCGGACCCGGTGGGCCGCACTGTCCGGTGTGGTCCCGGCCGCCCTGACCGTCGCCCGGACCGAGGTGGAGACCGAGGAGCAGGCGGCCGCCGTGTTCGCCGCGGCCCTCGCCGCGGGCCAGGAGGGTGTGGTGATCAAAGCGCCGGACGCCCCCTACGACGTCGGCCGCCGGGGCGCCGCCTGGGTGAAGGTGAAACCGCGGCACACCCTCGACCTGGTGGTCCTCGCCGTGGAACGGGGCAGTGGCCGGCGCCGCGGCTGGCTGTCCAACCTGCACCTCGGCGCCCGCGATCCGGCAACCGGCGGGTTCGTCATGCTCGGCAAGACGTTCAAGGGCCTGACCGACGAGCTGTTGCGCTGGCAGACCGAGCGTTTCCAGGAGCTGGCCGTCGCCGACGACGGGTGGGTGGTGCGGGTCCGGCCCGAGCAGGTGGTGGAGATCGCCTTCGACGGGGTGCAGACCTCACCGCGCTATCCGGGTGGGGTCGCGCTGCGGTTCGCCCGCGTGGTCCGGTACCGCGACGACAAACCGGCCGCCGAGGCGGACACCATCGACGCGGTCCGCGCGCTGCACGGCCCTACAGAGCGGCCAGACTCCGGACATAGTTGACCTGCTGATTGATCGAGGCGACGTCGTCCTCGTGGTGCAGGGTGATGCGAGCGACGTACTGATGCTGGCCGCTCGTCACCGTCACATGCATCGTGCCCTGCGGGACCGTCTCCTTGACCAGCAGGAGCAGCAGGCTCAGGAAACCGGTCGGGCAGATCGCGACGAACGCCACGATCTTCGCCCAGGTGGGTGTCCGGCGCTGGGAGATCCAGTGGTCGGAGACCTGCCAGCGGGAACCGGCCAGCGGCAGATCGCCCACCGGCGTGCGGACCACCGTCGAGGTGACCTGGATCTCAGCGATCTCGACGATCACCGGTCCGATCGCCGACGGCACCGGGGAACCCGGGGTCCCGGGCTCCGGAGGGGGCGTGGGCGCACCCCACGGATCACCCTGCGGAAAGGTCATGCCCGTGACATTAACCGGCGTCGTCCTGCGCCGCGAGGCGACGCTCGGTGCCTCCGGAACCCGCCGTCGCCGCCTCGGCGTCCCGGTCCCGGGCGTCCGCGTCGGACACCCGGTCTCCAGCGGTCCTTCGACTCCGGGCGTCCGCGTCGGACACCCGGTCTCCATCGATCTTCCGGCTCCGGGCGTCGGCGTCGGACACCCGGTCCCCGGAGGCGGCTGCGGCCCGGTCGCGGGTCTTCGCGGCGGCCCGGGCGCTCGCCGCGGCGGCCCGGGCGTCGGCGGCCGCGACCCGGTCGACCGGCCGGTCCGCCTCGTCGGCCCGGACGGTGCCGGCGGTCGGCCCGCCCACCCGCTCCAAAGCCTCCCGGCGAGCCTGCCAGCCGAACAGCACGTAGACCATGCCCGCGAAGATCCACCACTGGACCGCGTACCCGCCGTTCTGCCAGGCGTCCTCGTGCGGGATCGGGATCGGCACGAACGCCGGATCGGCCGCGGGGCTCTGCTCGGTCAGAAGCACGTACGACCCGTACACCGGGTAGGGAAGTTCGGTCGCGAGCCGCGGCAGGTTGACCCGGCGGGTATCGAGACGACCGTCACGCCGTTCCACCGGAGCGGGTCGGCTTTCCGACAGGTGGATCTGCCCGACGACCGTCACCCGGCCGTCCGGGGCGGCCGGGACCTCGGGCGACACCCGGGCACCACCGGCCGGAGCGGGCACCCAGCCCCGATCGACCAGCACCGCTGTCCCGTCGTCGAGGATCAGCGGGGTGAGGATCTCGAAGCCGACCTTGCTGGCCACCGTGCGCCCACGGGCCTGAATCTCGTTGGCGGTGTCGTACCGCCCGCTCAGCGTCACCTTTGTCCAGGCCACGGACTTGTTGGCGTTCGGCCCGGCGGTCCCGGCCTGGGTCGGCGCGGACATCACCGTGGTCAATGGCACCGGATCCACGGCCGCGGCCGCGTCGACCCGGTCATTGATGCCGGTGCGCTCCCGATACCGGTCCAGTTGCCAGTTGCCGAGGATGACCATGACCACCGAGGCGACGACCGTCAGCGCGGCCGCACCCAGCCAGCGAGAGGTCAACAGGAACCGGTACACCCCCTGAGGCTACCCGGCCACCCGGTGGTTCCCACCGCAGCCAGGTAGTCTGCGACATCCGGCAGTCGAAGAACACGTGGCGGCCGCCTGCGGAAACCTCGGGGGAGACATTGATCACCGCCCAGCCTCGTCTGGTCGTGAGCGCGCCGTCGTCGGGCCATGGCAAGACAGCGATCGCTGTGGGCCTGCTCGCCGCGCTCAGCGGCCGTGGCATCCCCACGGCGGGCTTCAAGGTCGGCCCGGACCACACCGACGCGGCGTACCTCGGTCTCGCCGCCGGTCGCCCCGGCCGCAACCTGGACCCACGCCTGGTCGGCGCCCAGCGAGTCGCCCCACTCTTCGCGCACGGGGCCACCGGCGCCCAGGTGTCGGTGATCGAAGGCGCGATGGGCCTGTTCGACAGCCTCACCGGCCAGCCCGAGGTGGACGGCACCGCCTCGGTGGCGGCCGCGCTGCGCGCCCCGGTGATCCTGGTCGTCGACGTCGCCGCGATGGGCCACTCGCTGGCCGCGCTGGTGCACGGCTTCCGGATGTTCGACGAGATGGTGCACCTGGGCGGGGTGATCCTGAACCGGGTCGCCTCCGACCGGCACGAGCAGATGCTGCGCAGCGCCATGGACGACATCGGCATGCCGGTCCTCGGCGCCCTGCATCGCGGTGACCTCCCCAACGTGCTGCCGGCCCGTACCCACGGCCTGGTCCCGGTCGCGCACCGGACCGTCGAGGCCGGCCGGGCGGTCCGCCGTCTCGGCGAGGCGGTCTCCGGCTCACTGGACATGGACCGGCTGATGGCCCTCGCCAACTCCGCGCCGCCGGTCCCCGGCCCGCTGTGGACACCGTCCGAGGCGGCCGGCGACGTCCCGTTCGACCAGCGGCCGGTGATCGCGCTGGCCGGTGGGCAGGGCGCGCCGTACACCTATGTGGAGACCGCCGAACTGCTCACCGCGGCCGGCGCCGACGTCGCCGTGGTCGATCCACTGCGCGACGAGGCCCTGCCTCCGGGCACCCGCGGGCTGATCGTGGGCGCCGGGCTGCCCGAGGGGTACGCCGAGGAACTCTCCGCGAACCGGCGCCTCTGTGCCGCCGTCGCCCAGTTCGCCCGGGACGGCTGGCCGGTCATCGCCGAGGGCATCGCCCTGCCGTGGCTGGGCCACGAACTGGACGGCCGCCCGATGTGCGGTGTGCTCGACGCCACCGCCAGCACCGGCGAGCAGACCGTCGCCGGGTACCGGGAGGCCACCGCGCCGGGTTCGTCGGTGCTGGCCCCGGCCGGCGCCCGGATCACCGGATACAAGCAGCACCGGGCGGTCGTCGCCCCGCGCTCCGGCGCCAACCCGGCCTGGACCTGGTCCGGCGGCAACCCCGAGGGTTTCGTCTGGCGCCAGGTGCACGCCTCCCAGCTGGGCCTGCACTGGGCGGCCGCCCCGGAGATCGCCCGCCGGGTGGTGGCCGCCGCACACGCCGGCCCGCAGGGTGCCCAGCCGTCGCAGGGCCCGTCCAGCCCGCCGAACGGTGCGATGCCGCCGCCTCCGCCGGGCGTCCCCGCCGGTCACGGCCCGACGCAGCAGTCGCCGGCGGTGCAGCCGCAGGGCGCCCCCGGCCCGGTGATCACCGGCGAGATCGTCTCCGGTGAGGTGATGTCCGGCCCGAGGCCCGGCGGTCATTCCGGTGGACACCCCAGCGGTCAATCCGGCGGTCATTCCGGCGGTCACTCCGGCCCGGCGTTCCCCGGTTCGAACGGCCCGGTCTCCGGCTTCGCGGGCCCCAACAACCCGGTGTCCAGCTTCGCGGGCCCGAACAACCCGGTCTCCAGCTTCCCCGGCCCGCCGCCCGGCTTCACCCGTCAGCCGACGTCCGGCCCGGCGTTCCCCGGTCCGGGCCCGGGTTTCCCGACCCAGGCCAACCCCCAGTTCGCCGGTACGCCGGGGTCGGACTTCACCGACCAGAACAACCCCGGCCCGGCCTTCTCCGGCCCTGACTTCTCACCGCAGAACGGGTCAAACCCCAATTTCTCCGGTACGGGCCGGTCAGGCCCTGACTTCCCACCCAACGCCAACGGCGGCCCCGAGTTCCCGGACGCCAACCGAACCGCCTCGGACTTCCCAGAGTTCAACCGGGCCGACGCGGAGTACCCGGAGTTCGCCCGAGCCGACGCCGAGTTCCCGGAGTTCACTCGGGCCGACACGGAGTTCCCCGAGTTCAACCGGGCTGACGCCGAGTTCCCGGAGTTCCACCGGGCCGCTCCGCACGACAACGGCGGCCCCGGCTACCCGGACCCGAACGGCCCCGCCCAGGACTACTTCGACCAGTCCCCGGGTGGCCCGGTCGGCTACCCGGGCCGCGGTCCGAACGATCCCGCCCAGAGCGGCCACAGCCCGAGCGGCCCCGGCGGCTCCAGCGGCTCGGGTCAGAACAGCCACGGCCCGAGCGGTCCCAGCGGATCTGGTCAGAGCAGCCGCGGCCCGATCGGTCCGGGTCAGAACGGCCATGGTCCGGGAGGTCCGGGTCAGAACGGCCACGGTCCGGGAGGCCCGGGCCAGAACGGCCACGGTCCAAACAGCCCCGAACAGAACGTTCTTTCTCCCGGCGGCGGCGGCCTTGGGCAGAACGTTCTGTCTTCCAATGGCGGCCCCGGACAGAACGTTCGTTCTTCGGGCAGCGCTCCTGGACAGAACGTTCGTTCTTCCAGCGGGTCCGGACAGAACGGCTATGGTCCGAGCGGTGGCCTTGGACAGAACGTTCATTCTTCCGGCGGGTCGGGACAGAGCGGGGCTGGGCAGAGTGGTCACGGGACGGGTGGGCCTGGGTTGAGCGGGAGCATGCCGGGTTCGGGGATTCCTGGATCGGGATCGGATAGCTCGCTTCAGGGCATGCCGACGCAGGTGATGCCGTTCCATGGATTGCCGACCAGCCCGGGGGCCGGTCAGCTGACGTCCGGTGGTCAGGGGCCGGCCACCAATGCCGGGCCCGGTATGCCGTCGGGGCCCGGGTTCCCGTCCGGTCCGGGGCAGCAGTCCGGGCCTGGCTTCGCGGCGGGTCCGGGGCAGCAGTCCGGGCCTGGCTTCCCGGCGGGGCCGGGGCAGCAGTCGGGTCCGGGTATGCAGTCGGGGCCGGGTATGTCGTCCGGTCCGGGGATGTCGTCCGGTACCGGGATGCAGGCGGGGCCTGGTATGCCGTCTGGACCAGGGATGCAGGCGGGCCCGGGATATCCGTCCGGGCCCGGTGCCTCGGACACCCACTCGCCGGATCTGCCGGTTCGGTGAGGCTGAACGGTTCGTCTGTGGCGGAGGTCCTGCGGGCTCCGGACGGCTCGCTGAGCTAGCCTGCCGCCTCCTTCTTCGGTCTCCGGGCCGCCGGAAAAGTCCCTGCGTGCGAAAGGGCGATTCGGTGTCCGGAAAGTGTCGTACCCGCCTCGTAACGTGAGACGTACGACAAACCGAAGGAGGAGGATCGTGGCCGATCGTGTGCCGCTGGATTTCGACCCGCCGGTTCGTCAGATCAGAGCTCTGCTGCTGGGTGTCGACAGTCATGACCTGGGTGCTCCTACGCCGTGTCCGGACTGGCCGGTTGCGGCCCTGCTCGATCATCTGATGGGGCTGGCGGTCGCGTTCGCTCTGACCGCCCGGAAACGGGCGGGCGGTGACAGTGCGCCGGAGCCGTCGGTGGGCCGGTTGTCGCCACAGTGGCGTAGCCGGCTTCCGGTGCTGCTGGCCGATCTGGCCATCGCCTGGAAGGAGCCGTCGGCCTGGACCGGGACGGCCCGGGCCGGTGGGGTGACCATGCCGGCTACGGCGATGGGCACGGTGGTGATGAACGAGCTGGTGATGCACGGCTGGGATCTGGCCCGTGCCACCGGCCAGGATTTCGCCGCCGATCCGCGGGCGCTGGAGCCGTTGGTCGAGTTCCTGGCGCAGAGCCCGCCGGGTGGCAGTCCGGGGATGTTCGGGCCGCGGCTCCCGTTCGCTCCCGGCGAGGATCTGCTGCCGCAGGCGCTGGCTCTGGCCGGGCGGGACCCGTTCTGGCGCCCGCCGCGGCGCCAGCCGTCGGCCGCCTGAGCGGGGCGGGGCGGCGACACGACAAGAAAGTCCGGAAGATCAGCGCGCGGGAGAGGAGAAGCGATCAGCGCGCGAGGGAAGGCCCAGCGTGCGGAAGGCCGGCGTATAAAAGGGCCGGCGAATCACGGGTGAGCGCATAAAAGGTCAGCGCATTCACGGTCAGCGCATCAAAGGCCATTCCAGTTCAGCGCATAAAAGGCCCAGCGTGTGGGGCGACGTGAACCCGGAAGGCAGGACGCCGGGCCGGCTACCAGACGTACTTGTCAGTGGGTGGTTTGAAGTCTTTGCGGGGTTCGCCCTTGAGCGCGTCCCGCAACGTCTGCGCGACGGTGAACTTCGACATGGTGGAGCGACCGGAGCCGACCACGTGTTCGGGGTTGTCGGGGTCGGCGACGAAGGCGGCGGCGGCCAGCTGCGGGGTGTAACCGCTGAACCACGCCGTCTTGTTGCCGTCGGTGGTGCCGCTCTTGCCGGCTACCGGGCGCCCCAGCGTGCCGTAGACCATCTCCGAGGTGCCCCAGCCGCCGCAGCCGCCGCGGGCCGAGCCGTATCCGGTGACGCAGCGGGCCGCGTCGGTGGCGGCGCGGGCCACGTTGACCTTGACCTCCTGGCGGCAGCGGGGGGAGGCGATGAGCCGTTTCTGGTAGAGCGCGTGCCGGCCGTCGGGGTTGCGGATGCTGACCACCGGCAGCGGCTCGCAGTATTTGCCTTCGGCGGCCAGGGTGGCGAAGACGTTGGCCATCTCGACGGGTGTGGCGTCGCTGACGCCGAGGGTGAAGGCGCCCCAGCCGGAGGCGTGTTCCTTGGAGGCGAGTTTCTTGTCGATGGCGGTGCGCCAGCGCAGGCCGAGCCGTTCCGCCATGCCGACCACCTTCTCCGCGCCGACGCGCTGTTCGAGCTGGACGAAGTAGGTGTTGACGGATTTGCCGAAGCCGCTCCACATGGTCTGGTTGCCGGTCATCGACTCGCTGGAGTTCTTCGGGCACCAGTGGATGCCGCAGGTGGCGGGGCCGGGTGCGGTGATGTAGCGGGAGACGTACCGCTGGGGGGAGTAGTAGGTGGTGGACAGCGGCATCTTGTTCTCCAGGGCGGCCAGCACCGTGAAGATCTTGAAGGTGGAGCCGGCCTGGTATCCGGCCATGTCGCCGCCGCCGAGCAGTGGGTTGACGGTGTTGGGGTAGTTGCCTTTGACGTCGCGGTCCTGCCGCCAGTCGCTGTGCCGGCCGTTCTTGTCCTGGTCGAGGGAGTACCGCCGGTTGACGGCCATGCTGAGGATCCGCCCGGTGCCGGGCTGGACGACGACCTGTCCGTGGGCGAACGGGCTGCCGCGGCGTTCCTTGGCGAGGACGTGTTTCATGGCGTACCGCTGGATCTTCGGGTCGAGTGAGGTGACGATCCGGTAGCCGCCCCGGCGCAGGTTCTCCTCGCGTTCGAGGGGGTTGCGGCCGAAGGCCGGCTGTTCCCGCCACCAGCTTTTGAAGTAGTCGCAGAAGAAGCCCCAGTCGTTGTGTTTCGCGGCGACGGAGACGCAGTCGTTGGGCGGGGTGGACAGCTTGAGCTTGATCTTCGCGCGGCGGGCGGTGGTGGCCTGTTCCCTGGTGATCGCGTTCATCTTGAGCATCTGTTCGATCACGTAGTTGCGCCGGTCGGTGGCGGCTTTGCGGTCCTTGGTGGCCGGGTCGTACGCGGACGGCGCCTTGACCAGCCCGGCGAGCAGGGCGGCCTCGGTGAGGCTGAGGTCGCGGGGCAGTTTGGAGAAGAAGATCTGCGAGGCGGCGTAGATCCCGTACGCCCGGTGCCCGTAGTAGGCGGCGTTGAGGTACCGCTCGAGGATCTCCTCTTTGCTGAGCCGCTGTTCGACCTCGATGGCGAGCCGCATCTCGCGGAGTTTGCGGGCGGCGGTCTGTTCGGTGGCCTCCAGCGCGTCCTGCGGGGTGCGGGCGCTGTTCTGCAGGGCCATCCGCACGTACTGCATGGTCAGGGTGGACGCGCCCTGGGAGACGCCGCCGGCTTTCTGGTTGGCCACGAACGCCCGGGCCACCCCTTTGGCGTCGACACCGTGGTGTTCGAAGAACCGGTTGTCCTCGGACGCCACGATCGCCTTGATGATGTAGGGCGACATGGATTCCAGCCCGACGAACTTGCGGTGTTCCTCGTAGAACATGGTGAGCAGTGTTTTGCCGTCCTTGGCGTAGACGTAGGTGGACTGGGCCGGCGGTGTCTCGGTGAGCTGCTCGGGCAGGTTCTCCAGGGCTTCGGTGCCGGCTTTGATGCCCATCCCGGTGAGGGCGGCGAAGGGGTAGGTGAGCCCGGTCAGGACCAGGCCCGCGATGAGCCCGGCCCGGATCAGCAGGGCGACACGTCCGGCTACGGTCAGGCGTCGGCTCGTCACCCCTTGACGGTAGGACAAAACCGCTCATGTTCGGACGGAACGGCCGAGATGTGGTGTGCCGCACGGTCCGGCATGCTGGGGCCCATGAGTTTCGACCTCGATCATCACGGTGACGCCGAGGTGGAGGCGGGCCTGATCGATCTCGCGGTCAACGTACGCCACCAGCCGATGCCGGACTGGCTGTCGGGGCCGATCATGGAGTCGATGGCCACGCTGTCGGCGTACCCCAATGCCGATAAAGCCACGAAAAGCGTACAAAATAGGCATCAAAGGGGTGAAGGGGAAGTGCTCCTCACCGCCGGTGCCGCTCAGGCGTTCGTACTGCTCGCCCAAGCACTGAGGGACGCGAAGAACCCGGTAGTGGTGCATCCACAATTCACCGAGCCGGAAGCAGCCCTGCGCAACGCGGGCCACCAGGTCGAGCGTGTCGTCCTCAGCGAAAAGGACGGCTTCCGCCTCGACCCGGCCCTGATCCCCGATCATGCCGACCTGGTCTTCATCGGCAACCCCACCAACCCCACCTCAGTCCTGCACCCCGCCGCCGACCTGGCGAAACTGGCCAGACCCGGCCGGGTGCTGGTGGTCGACGAGGCGTTCGCCGACACCACCTGGCGATCCGGTGCCGACGGCGAGCCGGAGTCGCTGGCCGAGCGCCGCGACCTGCCCGGCCTGGTGGTGCTGCGCAGCCTGACCAAGACGTGGGCGCTGGCCGGTCTGCGGATCGGCTACGCGCTCGGCCCGGCCGATCTGTTGCGCCGCCTGGCCGCCGCCCAGCCACTGTGGGCGGTCTCCACTCCGGCGCTGGCCGCGGCGACGGCGTGCGCCTCACCGGTCGCGGTCGCCGCGGAGCGCGAGATCGCCGCGCGCCTCACCGTGGAGCGGGACCACCTGGTGGACCGGCTGCGGCGAGTGCCGAGCGTCACGGTTGCCGGTGAGCCGGCGTCGGCATTTATTGCGGTACGCCTCCCGAACGCCGACCACATCCGCGCTGAACTGCGGAAACGTGGCTATGCCGTGCGTCGTGGCGACACCTTTCCGGGGATGGGCCCGGACTGGCTCCGGATTGCGGTGCGCGACACTGCCACCACAGACGGATTCGTGCAGACTCTGCGGGAATTGATCGAGGCAGGGAATTGATCGAGGAGCGACCGTGACGCTGGAGACCACCCTGGCGGCCATCCGGCCCGCCGACGAGCGGGCCATGGCCGATGCCCGTGACCGGCAGGCGCGCCTGACCAAACCGGCCGGTTCGCTGGGTGCGCTGGAGGAGTTGTCGGTGCGCCTGGCCGGGCTGGCCGGGGTGTGCCCGCCGCCGCTGCCGGAGCCGGCGACAGTGGCGGTGTTCGCCGGTGACCACGGGGTGCACGCCCAGCGGGTGAGCCCGTGGCCGCAGGAGGTCACCGCCCAGATGGTGGCGAACTTCGTGGCCGGTGGCGCGGTGGTCAACGCGTTCGCCAGGCAGTCCGGCGCCGATGTGATGGTGGTCGACGTCGGGGTGGCGATCCCGCTGCACGGCGGCCCCAACCTGCTGGACGCGAACGTGCGCCGGGGCACCCGGGACATGACGGCCGGCCCGGCGCTGACCCGCGAGGAGGCGACGGCGGCGGTCGAGGTCGGCATCCGGGTCGCCGAGGCGCTGGTCGAGCAGGGGGCGCGGGCGCTGCTGACCGGGGACATGGGGATCGCCAACACGACGCCGGCGGCGGCGCTGATCGCCGCGTTCACCGGGGTCCCGGCGGAGGTCGCGACCGGCCGGGGCACCGGCATCGACGACGAGACCCTGACCCACAAGATCGCTGTGGTGACCGCCGCCCTGGACCGGCACGCGCCCGACCCGGCCGATCCGCTGGGGGTGCTGGCCGCGGTCGGTGGCCTGGAGCATGCCGCGCTGACCGGGTTCATCCTGGGTGCGGCGGCGGCCCGGGTCCCGGTGCTGATCGACGGGGTGATCGCCGCGTCGGCCGCGGTGACGGCTGCCGCGTTCGCCCCGGACGCGGTGGCCGCGATGGTCGCCGGGCACCGGTCGGCCGAGCCGGGCGCCGGTGTCGCGCTCGCCCACCTCGGCCTGGAGCCTCTGCTCGACCTGGGCATGCGCCTGGGTGAGGGCAGCGGCGCGGTGCTGGCCCTGCCGATCGTGTCAGCAGCGGTGCGGGTGCTGCACGAGGTGGCGACCTTTGATTCTGCGGGAGTGTCGGAGAAATGAGCATCTATCCCATGGGTCTGCGGCTGGCGGATCGGCGGGTGCTGGTGGTCGGTGGCGGTTCGGTCGCCACCCGCCGGGTTCCGGCCCTGATCGCGGCGGGCGCCCGGGTGGAGATCGTGTCGCCCGAGCTGACTCCGACGCTGCGCGGGCACGTCGACGCCGGCCGGGCGGTGTGGACGCCGCGGCGGTTCGAGCCGGCCGACGTCGAGGGCGCCTGGCTGGTCCATGTCGCGATCGACGACCCGGACGCGGCGGCCGGGGTCAGCGTGGCCGCCGAACAACACCGGATCTTCTGTGTACGGGCGGACGACCGCGATGCCGCCACCGCGTGGACCCCGGCCGTGACCAGGCACGGTCAGGTGACCGTGGCGGTGACCGACGGTGGGGACCGGCGCCGGGCGATGGCGGTGCGCGACATGGTGGCCGGTGTGCTGGAGACGACGCCGCCGGCCGCTCCGGAGTTGAGGGGCGTGGCCCTGGTCGGGGCGGGGCCCGGCGACCCGGAGCTGATCACGGTGAAGGGCCGCCGGCTGCTGGCCGCCGCCGATGTGGTGGTCGCCGACCGGCTGGTGCCCGGCATGCTCCTCGGCGAGCTGCGGCCGGAGGTCGAGCTGATCGACGCGGCCAAGATCCCGTACGGTCCGCAGGCCGCCCAGGCGGAGATCAACCGGATCCTGGTGGACCGGGCGTCGAAGGGCCGGTTCGTGGTGCGGCTCAAGGGCGGCGACAACTTCGTCTTCGGCCGGGGCGGCGAGGAGGCCCTGGCCTGTGCGCAGGCGGGTGTCCCGGTGCTGGTGGTGCCCGGGGTGACGAGTTCGATCGCGGCGCCCGCGCTGGCCGGCATCCCGGTCACCCATCGCGGGGTGACCCACGAGTTCACCGTCATCTCCGGGCACGTCCCGCCGGACCACCCGGAGTCGCTCGTCGACTGGGCGGCGGTGGCCCGGCTGCGCGGCACGGTGGTGCTGATGATGGGCCTGAAGAATCTGCCGCTGATCGCCGAGCGGCTGATCGCCGAGGGCCGGTCGCCGTCGACACCGGCCGCGGTGGTGCAGGAGGGGTCGACGGCCCACCAGCGGTCGCTGGTCAGCACCCTCGGGTCGGTGGCCGCGGAGACGGCGGAGGCGGGGATCCGTCCACCGGCCGTCGTGGTGATCGGTGACGTGGTCACGGTGGCCGGGGAGTTCGTCCCGGCGGTGGGCTGAGCGGCCCGTACACAATCGGGAAGGCAAGAGCGCCGGGTCGACGACGACCCGGCGCTCTTCTGCTGACCTCAGGCCTCGCCGACGCCGAGTTCGTCGAGGAACGAGTGCGCCCACCGGGCCACGTCGTGGGTCCGCAGATGCCGCTGCATCACCCGCATCCGCCGCTTGAGCTCGGACGGTTCGGCCGCGACCGCGCGCAGCAGGGCGTCCTTCACCCCGTCCGGGTCGTGCGGGTTGCACAGGAAGGACTGCCGCAGCTCGGTGGCCGCCCCGGCGAACTCGCTGAGCACCAGCGCGCCACCGCTGTCGCCGCGGCAGGCGATGTACTCCTTGGCCACCAGGTTCATCCCGTCACGCAACGGAGTGACCATCATCACATCGGCCGCCGCGTACATCGCGGCCAGCTCCTGCTTGTCCACCGACTGGTGCAGGTAGTGCACCGCCGGGGTGCCGACCCGGCCGAACTCGCCGTTGATCCGGCCGACCTCGCGCTCCACCTTCACCCGCAGGGTCTGGTAGTGCTCGACACGCTCCCGGCTGGGCGTGGCGACCTGGATCATCACCGCCTCGCCGACGTTCAGCTTGCCGTCGGCGAGCAGCTCGCGGAACGCCTTGAGCCGCAGCTCGATGCCCTTGGTGTAGTCGAGCCGGTCGACGCCGAGGATCACCGTCTTCGGATCACCCAGCTCGGCGCGGATCTGCTTGGCCCGCGCCTGCACGGCCGGATCGGCGGCGAGCCGCTCCATCTCCTTGGTGTCGATGCTGATCGGGAACGCGCCGGCCTTGACCTCGCGCCCGTCCACCTGGATCGACTGGCCGGAGTAGCGCAGGCCGAGCAGGTGCCGGGCCAGCCGGACGAAGTTCTGCGCGGCCAGCCGCTGCTGGAAGCCGACCAGGTCGGCGCCGAGCAGGCCGCGCAGGATCTCGGCCCGGAACGGCATCTGCATGAACAGTTCGATCGGGGGGAACGGGATGTGCAGGAAGAACCCGATCTTCAGGTCCGGCCGCATCTCCCGCAGCATCGCCGGCACCAGCTGGAGCTGGTAGTCCTGCACCCAGACCGTGGCGCCCTCGTCGGCGACCTCCGCGGCGGCCTCCGCGAATCGCTGATTGACCAGGCGGTACGTCTCGCGCCAGCGCCGTTTGTAGACCGGCGTCTCGACCGCGTCGTGGTAGAGCGGCCAGATGGTCGCGTTGGATTGACCCTCGTAGTAGCGTTCCAGCTCCTCGCCGCTGAGCGGAACCGGGTGGATGTGGATGCCCTCGAGATCGAAGGGCTCGGGTGCCTCGCCGGTCCCGCCGGCCCACCCGATCCAGGTGCCGCGGTGCTCGACGAGGACGGGATGAAGGGCTGTGACCAGGCCGCCCGGACTGGGCCGCCACTGCTTTTCACCATCCGGCGTAGTTACCTCGTCCACGGGCAGACGGTTGGCGACGACGACGAAGGAACTTCGTTGGGCCACGCTGAGTACACCTCCGAGTGGTTTCTGTTCCCAACGTGAGCCTACTGTGCGTAAGCTCTCGCTTTCTCATCCCCCTCCGTCCCGTCGCCGGAACAGACGGCGATGGACCGGGTGGGGGCGGGGTGCCATCCTGTGCCGGTGACCCCGCACGATGATCATTCCCAGCAGCGGCAGCCGTTGTTCTATCCTGTGGTGATCGCCACGGTGCTGCTCACGATCATCGGCATGGTCGGCGGATATCTCCTGGCCGAGGTACGGGATGACCAGCCGCGGCCGTTTCAAACCTCGGACGCCGGCACCGACCTGATCGGTGGCGATCCGTGCCGGCCGGAGACGCAGAGGATGGGCCGGCGGGCCGGGGCCACCGGGACACTGCGGATGGTCCTGCGGGTTCGTACCGAGAAGAGGACCGAGGCCTGGATCTGCCAGGACGACGCGGGAGCCTTCTATTATCACGGTAATAAAGGCAGTGCCGGATCCGTCTGGGTGGAGGGGAAGACCGCGCTCTTCCTGGACTCGGTCACCCCCGACGGCAACGGCGGCTACCAGGCCACCGCCTCGGACGGCGCGGTCTTCACGCTGGACGCGGAGCGGCTGCTGATCATGCACGCCGACGGCCGGCTCGAAGAGCAACTGGTCGTCCCGGAGTGACAGCCCGGGGTTGCCGTTCGCGACGGCGACCGCACCTGGAAAGATTGTCCTTTGAATTCGGCACCGACAATCCACGATCTCGGAGGTAGGGCACACCGTGGCCCAGTACATCTACGTCCTGGAAAAGGCGCGCAAGGCGCACGGCGACAAGGTCGTGCTCGACAACGTGACGCTGAGCTTCCTGCCAGGCGCCAAGATCGGTGTCGTCGGCCCGAACGGCGCCGGTAAGTCCAGCCTGCTCAAGATCATGGCGGGGCTCGACAAGACGAGCAACGGCGAGGCCCGGCTGATGCCCGGCTACACCGTCGGCATGCTCATGCAGGAGCCGCCGCTCAACGACGAGAAGACCGTCCTCGGCAACATCGAGGAGGCGGTCGCGGAGACGAAGGCCAAGCTCGACCGCTTCAACGCGATCGCCGAGCAGATGGCCACCGACTACTCCGACGAGCTGATGGAGGAGATGGGCAAGCTCCAGGAGGAGCTCGACCACCTCGACGCGTGGGACGTCGACTCCAAGCTCGAACTCGCGATGGACGCGCTGCGCTGCCCGCCGCCGGACGCCGACGTCACCCAGCTCTCCGGTGGTGAGCGCCGCCGGGTCGCCCTCTGCAAGCTGCTGCTCGAGGCGCCCGACCTGCTGCTGCTCGACGAGCCCACCAACCACCTGGACGCCGAGTCGGTGCACTGGCTGGAGCAGCACCTGGCCAAGTACGCCGGCACCGTCCTGGCGATCACCCACGACCGGTACTTCCTGGACAACGTGGCCGGCTGGATCCTCGAGCTGGACCGCGGCCGGGCGATCGGCTACGAGGGCAACTACTCCACCTACCTGGAGAAGAAGGCCGCGCGTCTCTCCGTCGAGGGCCGCAAGGACGCCAAGATGAAGAAGCGCCTCTCCGAGGAGTTGGAGTGGGTGCGGTCGAACGCCAAGGCCCGCCAGACCAAGAGCAAGTCCCGCCTGGAGCGGTACGAGGAGATGGCCGCCGAGGCGGAGAAGACCCGGAAACTGGACTTCGAGGAGATCCAGATCCCGCCGGGCCCACGCCTGGGCAACACCGTCATCGAGGCCAACGACCTGGTCAAGGGCTTCGACGGGCGCACGCTCATCGACCACCTGTCGTTCTCGCTGCCCCGCAACGGCATCGTCGGCATCATCGGCCCGAACGGCGTCGGCAAGACCACGCTGTTCAAGACCATCGTCGGGCTGGAGAAGCCGGACGAGGGCGCGGTCCGGATCGGTGAGACCGTCAAGCTGTCGTACGTCGACCAGAGCCGCGCCGGCCTGGACCCGGCCAAGACGGTGTGGGAGGTCGTCTCCGACGGTCTCGACCACATGATGGTCGGCAAGGTCGAGATGCCCTCCCGGGCATATGTCGCGGCCTTCGGCTTCAAGGGCCCGGACCAGCAGAAACCGACCAAGGTGCTGTCCGGTGGCGAGCGCAACCGGCTCAACCTCGCGATGACGCTGAAGATCGGCGGCAACGTGATCCTGCTCGACGAGCCGACCAACGACCTGGACGTGGAGACCCTCTCCAGCCTGGAGAACGCGCTGCTGGAGTTCCCCGGCTGCGCCGTGGTCATCTCCCACGACCGGATGTTCCTCGACCGGGTCGCCACCCACATGCTCGCGTGGGAGGGCACCGAGGAGGACCCGGACAAGTGGTTCTGGTTCGAGGGCAACTTCGAGGCGTACGAGAAGAACAAGATCGACCGGCTCGGCGCCGAAGCGGCCCGGCCGCACCGGGTGACCTACCGCAAGCTCACCCGTGACTGAGCGTTTCACCTTCGATGTGCCCGTGCGCTGGTCCGACATGGACGCGTACGGGCACGTCAACAACGCGCGCTTCCTCACCCTGTACGAGGAGGCGCGCGTCGCGATGTTCTTCGTCGGGGCCCGGGCCCACGGCCTGGCCTCGTTCGAGGAGGGCATCGTGATCGCCCGGCACGAGATCGACTACGTGCGGCCGGTCGACTTCGGCGATCCGGTCCGCATCGAGATGTGGATCTCCGAGCTGCGGGCCGCGGCCTTCACCGTCTCCTACGAGTTGTTCGACGACGGTGTGCTGGCGAGCCGGGCCAAATCCGTCTGCGTGCCCTACAACCTGGCCAAGGGGCATCCGCGCCGGCTGTCCGACGCCGAGCGTGACTTCCTCCAGCCGTACACCGAGGTGTCCTGATGACAGTTGACCGGTCATGAGTGAGCACGGCCTGCTCGGGGTTCCCGACGCAGGCGCGTTCCTGGCGCGGCTCACCCGGCTCGACCCGTCCGCACCGGTCCGGCTCCGATCGTCCGGCGGCCGGACCGCGCTCTGGGCCCACCTTCCGTGGGACGTCCTGGTCACCCGCGAGGTGGCCGGCCCCGGACCGGGTGACGCCACGGTCTCCGCCGGTGACCTGCTGGCCGTTCTGGCCGCGAGCGGTACCGCCCTGCCGGAGCGGCGCGACACCCGGTGGCGCTGGCCGTTGCCGCCACCCGCCAGCCGGGCCGTCGAGTCCATCTCGGGCACCGAACTCGCCCAGCTCGCCGCGGCCGCCGCCGGAACCCTGCGGGAGATCGCCTCGGGGGGGATGTCCGGCCGGGTGGTCGGGCAGCGGGCGGTCCGCGACGCGCTCCTCGATCACGTCGCCCTGGTCGTCACACCGGACTCCGGCGCCCCCGTGCAGATCTCCCAGCGGCTTGTCCAGGCGGTCGCCCGGATGGGTTTCCTCGGTCCGAGGGACGCCGACCCGGCGGAGGCGCGGGTTCGCGTCGCCGGTGGCTGGGTGGGAATTTCTGCACCATATGGAGTCGCGTGGCGACAAAGCGTCCACAAATTGACTGTTATGCCGATGGTAGGTAACCCGAAAGGGTGACCTTGCATCATTCATCTGGTCCCGCCCTCCCGTTGGGGGGATGACCTTCCGGAACGGTACGGGTACCGTCTGCCCTCGGATCCACTGCAACGTCCGGCACTGGGTCTGTTGGGGAGTGAGGTGCACACGATGCCGTGGTGGTCATGGCGCCCGGGAACGACTGAGGGCAGCGAGCAGTCGGACACCGGTGGCGAGGTGGCGGTGCAGAACCCGGGAACGGTCCGGGTCGGAGTCCCGGCCCAGCGTGAGCCGAACCGCACCGGAGTTCCGGCCGAACTGTCCGCGACCGGATCGTCCGATTCGATCCTGCCGGTCCAGCTCGCCCGTGTCGGCAAGGCGCTCGACCTGCTCGACATCCGGTTCCTGGCCGACGGCGGCGGCAGCCTCCTGGCCATGTGGGAGCGGCACGCGGTGCTGTTCACCCTGGAGGGGCCGGACGACGAGATCCTGGTGATGCGGGCCAGGCCACACGCGACGGTCCCGCCGGACTGGGCCGACCGGGCGTACCGGGTGGTCAACGAGTGGAACCACACACGACGCTTCTGCAAGGCCTATGTGGGCGACCCCACCGAGCGGGGTCAGCTCCCGATCTACGCCGAACTCCAGGTCCCCCTCGCCGCGGGCGTCCACGACAGCCTGCTCGTCGAGTTGCTCGACTGCGGTGCCGCCGTGGCGACCTCGTTCGTGGACTGGCTCCACGACGAGGGCGCTTTGCTCTAGCTCCCACAGCTCCCCGCCGTCCGGCAATCGCCCGCGGAGCGAAGCGGAGCCAGCTAGCGCAGCGGGAACATCCCGAGGCGCCCGTGGTATTCGCGGCCCAGCTGGTCGGTGTCCGAGCCGACCAGCAGGCCGTCCGGCGTGACCAGGAAGGCGCGGACCCCGACACCCCGCGAACGGGTCGGGTTCCACTCCAGGGCCTTGCCGGTGTTCGGGTTGACCGCGCCGATACCGGGCCGGGACACCGCCCCCGGGCCGGGGCCGCTGCCGTCCGAGCCGTACGGGTTGTCGAACCACCGCTGGTGCCCACCCAGGTAGACGGCCGGCCCGGTGATCGCCACCGCGTACAGCGAGTCCCCGCCGGTGCGCTGCACCCACGTCGGGTTCTGCCGCCCACCGGTCCGGGTCTCGAACCGGGCCGCCGAGTCGCACAGCTTCTGCGCCGACGACGCCCGCCCGGTCGCCGCCACCACGATGTACGACCCGTCCGGGGAGAACTTCACCTGCCGCAGGTACGTGTCGAAGCCCTTCATGCAGGTCGGCTTGAACGCGTCGGTGTACCAGCCGGTCAGTGACGCGCCGGACCCGCTGGTGTCGAAGAGCGCGATCTGGGTGCGATCCTCCCCACCGGAACGCAGGAACGCGCCGACCGCGATCAGCTTCCGGCCGTCCGGGGACAGGTCGAAGTGTTCCACCCGGACCCGCTTCAGCCCCGGCCCGGTCAGCTTCGCGTCGAAGCCCTCGTCCACCCGGCCCGAGTAGGCGTCGAACCGGGCCAGCCCGACCCGCTTCACCCCGTTCACCCCCTGGAAGGTGCCACCGGCGTAGACCGCGCCGTCCCGGGCGGCCAGTGCCCGGACGTCACCCCAGTCGACCTTGGCGCCGAACGACCCGTACCGGCCGCCGTCGTTCGCCGAGACCCGGGCCAGCCCGCGCTGGGCGGTCCCGTTGACGTGCTTGAACGCCCCACCCAGATAGACCGAGTGGTCCGGCCCGGCCGCCAGCGAGTAGACCGCGCCGTCCACCTGCGGGGCGAACGGCCGGATCTGCCCGTCGCGCAGGCCGAAGGCGAAGACGTTCTTGCGGGCGTACGTGTTACGCCGGCCCGCGTCGGCCACCTTGGTGAAGGCGCCGCCGACCACCACCGTGTCGCCGACCACTGCCAGCGACCACACGGTGCCGTCCAGCACGTGTGGAGTCCAGTCCACCGGGTTGGCGGAGACCACCGTCGGGTGGTAGATGTCGGCCTTCGCCACCGTCGCGGCCGGCGCCGATACGGCGACGGCCGCGACGGTGGCGGCAGCGAGCAGACGACGGCGCATGAATGGGCTCCCGGGATCGTGAGTGACTATCCGATCAACGAGCCACCGCGCCGCCCGACACTGTCACTGATCAGGCTGGACGGGATCCATCCGGTTCACCATGAAGTACGCCGCGCGCTCCAGGTAGTCCCAGAGCTGCACCCGCAGCGGCTCCGCCAGACCGAGGGCGTCGACCGCCACCCGCATGTGGCGCAGCCAGGCGTCGCGGGCCGCGATGTCGACCACGAACGGCGCGTGCCGCATCCGCAGCCGGGGATGACCACGGTTGTCGGAATACGTCGTCGGGCCGCCCCAGTACTGCATCAGGAAGAGCGCGAGCCGGTCCGCGGCCGGCTCCAGATCCTCCTCCGGATACATCGGCCGGAGCAGCGGGTCACCCGCGACACCCTCGTAGAACAGATCGACGAGACGCCGGAACGTGGGCTCGCCGCCCACGGCGTCATAGAAGCTGGTGGGTGCCGTCACCGTCCCACCTTATGCCGTGCCGCCGGGCTGTTCGTCGGCCGGCGGCGGGGTGACCTCGGGGCCGCCCATCCAGGCCGGCGGGACCGCGCTGCGCGGCGCCAGCCGGGACGCCGCGATCCGCTCGGACAGCCCGTTGGTCTCCAGCGACTCGGTCAGCGCCCGCCGCAGGTCACGCTGGATGGCGATCTGGCTGTCAGCGGTGGTCTTGGCGATGGTCCGGATCACCGCGCCCTCCACGGTCAGCTGCTCCACCCCGAGCACGTCCGGCGGCTCCAGGAAGCCGGCCTCGTGCTCGGGATCGTGGGCGACCTTCTCGGCGGCCTTCTTCAGCACCGCGATCGCCTCCTCCGAGTTGACGAAGCCGATCGGGATGTCGATCACCACCATCGCCCAGCCCTGGCTCTTGTTGCCGACCCGGATGATCTCGCCGTTGCGGATGTACCACAGCACACCCCGCGCGTCGCGGACCGTGGTGATCCGCAGGCCGACGCTCTCCACCACGCCGGTGGCCTCACCCAGGTCGACCGTGTCGCCCACCCCGTACTGGTCCTCCAGCAGCATGAACAGACCGGCGATCAGATCCTTGACCAGGCTCTGCGCGCCGAAACCGAGGGCCACACCGACGATGCCGGCGCTGGCCAGCAACGGGGCCAGGTTGAAGCCCAGCTCGCCCATCACCAGCAGGGCGGCCATCGTGAAGACCACCGCGCTGACGAAGCTGCGCAGCACCGACGCGATCGCCTCGGCCCGCTGGCGCCGCCGCTCGGGGATGAACGTCCCCTCCTCGGCGGTGACCGTCACCTTCTCCTTCAGCGGCTTCAGCAGCGCCGGCATCGAGGCCCGCGAGCTGGTGGTGGCCAGCCGGGAGATGCCCCGGTGCAGCGCCCAGCGGATCAGCATCGCGATCACGATGATGGCGATGATCCGCAGCGGCTTGATCAGGATCACGTAGCTGCTGGTGGCCGCCCACTCGTTCCACCCCCAGTCGATGAGCTGGGTGCAGAGGGCGTCGTCCTCGCAGACCGGGGTGATGAAGACCTCGGGCGATCCGGACGGAGTCGGTGTCGGTGGCGGCGCGGCTAGGAACACGGGGATTGAAGGTACCGGGTCCAGCTGGGTGAAGACCTCAGACGTTTACCGGGCGGCCACAGATTCTGCTGGCAATCCGGTCATTCATCAGGGACTATTGGCGCACGGGGGCTTCTCCACAGAGGCCCACATCACACACGCATGGGCTATGGGAGCGGTTTACAGCAACTGACACCGGAAGGGTGATCGCGATGCCTGACATACGACCCACGGTTGGCTCTTCCGCGTTAGTCCTGAACGCTACCTACGAGCCGCTGTGCGTCGTATCGGTGCGTCGAGCGACCATCCTGCTCCTGACCGCCAAGGCCGAGTGCGTCTCCGACGGCGACGGCGTCCTGCAC
Source organism: Actinoplanes sp. G11-F43 (assembly GCF_050589265.1). Lineage (NCBI taxonomy): Bacteria > Bacillati > Actinomycetota > Actinomycetes > Micromonosporales > Micromonosporaceae > Actinoplanes > Actinoplanes sp. G11-F43. Next base: position 32,339 of record NZ_JBNZCE010000015.1, on the reverse strand, counting down.
AGCGCCCACCACCATCTTCCGGTCCCGTCCGTGGTCCGCCTCACGCGATATGTGAAGGTGCCGTACCGCACGCACGTCGGCCTCTCCCGCCGGGCCATCTTCGCCCGCGACGGCGGCCGCTGCGCCTACTGCCGCGGCTCCGCCGAGACCATCGACCACGTCTTCCCGAAGAGCCGGGGCGGCCTGCACGCCTGGGACAACGTGGTGGCCGCCTGCGCCAAGTGCAACCACAGCAAGGGTGACAAGACCCCGGCCGAGCTGGGCTGGCGGCTGCACGCCGCGCCGGCCGCCCCGCGCGGGGTGGCCTGGCGGGTGCTCGGCCACCGCACCCCCGACCCCCGGTGGATGGACTGGCTGGATCTGCCGGCCGCCACCCTGGAGGCGGCGTGACCCGGCCTCAGGCCGAGGAGACCAGCGAGGCGAAGACCACGATGTTGTCCTCGTAACCCTCGTCGCCGCCCAGCCACTTGCCGCCGCACGTCATCAACCGCAGCGACGGCCGGGTGTAATCGCCGTAGACCCGCTGCGCCGGCAGCCGGCTCTTGTCGAACGTCTCCACCGAGTTGACCTCGAAGACGGCAAGCGTCCCGTCCGCCCGCGACACCCGGATCTCCGCACCGGGCTTCAGCTCGTCCAGCCGGTGGAACACCGACGGGCCGGTCCGGGTGTCCGCGTGCCCCACGATCAGCGCCGGCCCGAACTGGCCGGGTGTCGGCCCGCCCTCGAACCAGCCGGCCTCGTTGTGCCGTTTCAGCGGCGGCACGTCCACCGACCCGTCGCCGGCCAGCCCCACCTCCAGGACCGGCGCGGACACCCGGATCGCCGGGATCTCCAGACGCTCCGGGCGGCTCGGGTCGAGCACCGGGAACGCTCGCGGCGGCGGCTGGTCCGGCCCGCGGAACAGGGCGCCGATGTCGAAGCCGGTGGCGAACCCGAGGCCCAGGCCGAACGCGAACAGACCCAGGAAGACCAGCACGAACGCGATCCCCCCGGCCACCCCGCCGCGCCGGCCCCGGACCGGCCGCGGCTTCGGGACCCGCCGGGACAGGAACATCCGGAAGGGTGACCGGCCCGGCACCCGCGGGGTGGCCGGCAGCGGCCCGGTGATCGCGCCGGGCGGCGGCGCCACGATCACCTGGGCCGGACGCTTCTGCGCGACCGCCGCGGGCACCCGCGGCCCGGACGGTGGGCGCTCTCGGTTCGCCACGCCGCGCCCCCTCAGCCCGCTCGCCGCTGGCGTGCCGTCAGGACACCGAGCACCAGCCCGGCCAGCAGGGCGGCCAGCCCGCCACCCATCAGCAGCGACCCGGCCGCGCCCGGGGCGGTGCCGCCGCCCCCGGTGGCCGGCCCGCGACTCGGCTCCACCCTGGCCACCACGTGCAGGGTGCCGGTGGCGGTGCCGCCGTCCGGGCAGCTCAGGGCGACCGGATAGTCCCCGGCCTCGGTGCCGGCCGGAACCCGGACCGTCGCGGTCAGGAACCCGAACTCGGGCTCCACGGTGACCGAACCGAGCGGATCACCGGTCACCGTGGCCGCCTTGAGGTTGTCGTCACACGACGCGCGCAGGGCGATCTCGTCGCCGGCCCGGGCCGTGCTGGGGTTGAGCTCGACGAACACGGCCGCGGCCGAGGCCGGCGAGCCACCCGTGAGGGCGAACAGCAGGCCCGCGACGACGGCGGGGACGAATGTACGCATGGGATCCCCCTCCTGCCGTTCGCGACGGAAAGTACGCGGACGGCGCGTGAGGGTGATTTTCGCACCTGCGCACACGATCCGCGTAGATCCCGACGGCGTGAGACCCCGGTTCGAGACCCGACGGTCCGGGACGACACGCGCTCGGCTACGGTGATTGATGTTCGGAATAAGTGGGATCACCGTGCGCCTGGGGGCGTTCAGTTGTCAGTAATCAGTACCGTTCTGGTCTTTGTGATCATTCCGGCCGCGATCATCGGGACGATCGCGACACTCGTGTTGGCCGGCTCCGACCGGTCCAAGCCGTCGCGGCGCTACCGCCCGGGCCGGCCCTTCGACTTCCCGGCGATGTGGTTCACCGCCACACCGCAGCAGGTCGCCCCGTCCGGGGCCGGCCACACCGGGCTGATCATCGAGGACAGCACCGGCGCACCCGTCCGCCCCGGTTCCACAGGAGGCGCAAGTGACAGTTGGTGAGGTCACCCCGCTCGACCAGCCCGCCGAGGGTCCGTTCACGACTCGTCAGCTGCGTCACCTCGACGAGGCGCTCCGGATCGCCGACCAGGTGACCGGGCTGCACTTCAGCATCTATCTGGGCACGCTGGCGGACCCGCCCCGCGAGGCCGCGCAGAAACTGCACGCCCAGACGCGTGACCCGGCCCGCTCGATCCTGATGGCCGTCTCCCCGGACCAGCGCAAGCTGGAGATCATCACCGGTGCCGAGGCGCGCAAGCGGGTCACCGACCGGGACGCCAAACTGGCCGGCCTGTCGATGGCCGCCTCGTTCGCCGGCGGCGACCTGGCCGGCGGCCTGATGATCGGGATCGACCAGCTGGCCACGCACGCCGGCCGGGCCTGACTCACCGCCAGGCGGCCGGGCTCACCCGGATCGGAAACGGCGCGTCCAGCGTGACCTGCTCCCCGGCCTCGATGTCGCGGCCCGGGCGGTAGGCGCCGCCCGCCAGCGCGCACACCCGCAGGACGGGCCCGGACTCCACCCGCCAGTAACCGGGGATGCCCGCGGCCGCGTAGACGGCCGGCTTGAGCAGCCGGTCGTACCACCGGGTCTCGTCCGCCTCCACCTCCACCACCAGCGCGACGTCGTCCGGGTCCACCCAGACCGACCCGGACGAGCGCGGCCGTAACACGGTCACGTCGGGCACCAGATCGCTCGCCTCCATCGCGATGCCGGCCCGGCTGCACACCCACCAGCCGGGCGGAGCCGCCGCGCGCAACACCGCCACCAGCGAATCGACCACGGCGTCGTGCGGTGGCGCGGGCGGCGGGGTGACGTGCAGACCGCCGTCGACGATCTCGTACCGATGCCCGTCCGGCGGGAACAGCCGCAGATCGGGCCGGGTCCACCGGCCCTCCGGTGCGGTCCACCGCACCGGGGAACCCCGGCTCAGCATCGTCACCGGCTCAGACTACCCGTCCCCAGCATGCGAAAAGGCCCGTCCCGCATCGAGCGGAACGGGCCTCTCACCGTCGTCGTCAGCCCGCGGACTGGTCCTTCGCCCGCGCCTTCAGCGCCCGCAGCACACCGTCGCGTCCCTCGGCGACCAGCCGGCGCAGCGACGCCGGGTGCCCGTCCCGGGCCAGCCAGGCATCGGTCAGAGTCACCGTCTCCTCGCTGATCTGGTAGACCGGGTACGCCATGGTGGCGAACTCCTGCGCCGGCTCACTGTCCGACCGCGCCCACACCTCGGCCACCACGTCGAAGAACTTCGCGGCGTACGGGGCGGTCAGCTCCACCTGACGGGTGCTCTGGAAACCGATCAGCAGCGACCGGTTCAGCCAGTTCGGCGGCGCCTGCGGACCGGTCAGATCGGCCCACACCCGCGCCTTGTTCTCCACCGTCGGCAGCAGCGCCCGGGCGATCGCCGCCTCCCGCTCACCACTGGCCGTCTTGTCCGAGGTCAGCTCGTCGTCGATCTCCGACTCGGCCGCCGCGCCGAGGGCGGCCAGCGCCTGCAGCAGCGACCAGCGCAGCTCGGTGTCGACGACCAGACCCTCCGGCTTGGCCGCACCGGACAGCCAGCCGCGCAGCACGGCCGCCTGCTCCGGGGTGCGGGCCGCGGTGATGAACGCCCGCGCCCAGGTCAGCTGCCAGCCACTGCCCGGCTCGGCGGTCGCCAGCCGGGCCTCGGCCAGCGCACCCAGCTGCGCCCAGCCCCGCGGCGCCCACTGCGGGTCGGCGAAGCTGGCCAGAGCCGTCGCGGCCTGCCGCAGCGTGGCGGTGGCCAGGTTGATGTCGGTCTCGGCGGGCAGCCCGGCGCAGACCAGGGCCACGTAGTCACGGGCGGCCATCTCGGCGTCCCGCAGCATGTCCCAGGCGGCCGCCCAGCACAGCGCCCGCGGCAGCGACGAGTCGAACCCGGCGATGTGACCGACCAGCGTGCTCAGCGACCGGTCGTCCAGCCGCAGCTTCGCGTACGTCAGGTCCTCGTCGTTGAGCAGCAGCAGGTCCGGGGCCTTCACCCCGGCCAGGGCGGCGATCTCGGTCCGCTCCCCGGCCACGTCCGCCTCGATCAGCTCACGCCGGACCAGACGGTCGCCGTCCAGGTCGTACAGGCCGATCGCGATCCGGTGGGTGCGCAGCGTCGGGTAGCCGGCCGGGGCCTCCTGACTCACCACCACGCTGGTGTAGGCGCCGGCCGCGTCGATCTCCACGATCGGGCGCAGCGTGTTGACCTGGGCGGTCTCCAGCCACTGGGCGGCGAACTTGCGCAGTTCCCGGCCGGACGCCGTCTCCAGTTCGGTGAGCAGGTCGTCGAAGGTGGCGTTGCCCCAGGCGTGCTTGGCGAAGTACGCCCGCAGGCCGGTCAGGAACGGGTCCAGACCGACGTACGCCACCAGCTGCTTGATCACGCTGGCGCCCTTGGCGTACGTGATGCCGTCGAAGTTGACCTCGACCGCCTCCAGGTCCGGCATCTCGCAGTAGACCGGGTGGGTGGAGGAGAGCTGATCCTGGCGGTACCCCCAGGCCTTGCGGATCGACAGGAACGTCGACCAGGCGTCGCCGAAGCGGGTGGCCTCGGTGTTGCACCAGTGGCTGGCCCACTCGGCGAACGACTCGTTCAGCCACAGGTCGTTCCACCAGCGCATGGTGACCAGGTCACCGAACCACATGTGCGCCAGCTCGTGCAGGATGGTGTTGGCGCGCTGCTCGTACTCGTAGTCGGTGACCTGCGAGCGGAAGATGTAGTGCGCCTCGGCGTGCGTGACGCAGCCGAAGTTCTCCATCGCGCCGGCGTTGAAGTCCGGCACCCACAGCTGGTCGTACTTCGGCAGCGGGTAGCGGACGCCGAACTTCTCGTGGAAGAAGTCGAAACCCTGCTTCGTGATCAGGTTGAGATCCTCCGCGTCCATGTAACGAGCCATGGAAGCGCGGCAGAAGTACCCCAGATCGATGCCGTCATGGGAGTACCTGACCTCATGGTACGGCCCGGCACAGATCGCCGTGATGTACGTGCTCATCTTCGGCGAGGTGGTGAAGTGCACCGTCTTGGCGCCCGCCCCGGACTCCTCCTCGGAGTCCACCGGCATGTTGGAGATGACCTTCCAGTGCGCGGGCACCGTGGCGTGCCAGGTGAACACGCTCTTCAGGTCGGGCTGGTCGAAGCACACGTAGGCGCGCTGCGCGTCCGCCGTCTCGAACTGGGTGTAGAGGTACATCTCGGAGTCCACCGGGTCGAGGCTGCGCTGGAGCCCCTGGCCGCTGGCGGAGTACTTGAAGTCGCCGGACACCACCAGGGTGTTCTCGGCGGCGAGCCCGGACAGCGGGAGACCGGCCTCCGGGGACCAGCCGCCGAGGTCCACCGCTTCGCCGTTCAGCGTCGCGGAGTGGATCGTCGCGGCGGCCGCCTCGACGAACGTCGAAGCGCCCGGCTCGGCGCACCGGAAGTTGATGACCGTGGTGGACCGGAACGTGTCGGGACCGGGATTGCCGTGCCCATCGGTCAGGTCAAGGGTGATGTCGTACCCGGTCACCTCGAGCAAACGACTACGTTCCGCAGCCTCGACCTGGGTCAGGTTGTGAACACCGGCCACGTGCACTCTCCTTCGAGCTGACTGCGTTTTCCCGAAGCCTATGCGGACACCGCGACGTAACTCACCCCGACCGGGCGCGGGAAGGGAGGATCATCGAAGAATGACCGAGCGCGCAACAGTCGACATGTGGTTCGACCCCCTGTGCCCCTGGGCCTGGATCACCTCCCGCTGGCTGCTGGAGGTGGAGAAGGTCCGCCCGCTGGACGTCCGCTTCAACGTCATGAGTCTCTCGGTTCTCAACGAGGGCCGTGACGAACTCCCCGACAACTACAAGGAACTGCTCGCCAAGGGCTGGGGCCCGGTGCGGGTCTGCATCGCCGCCGCCGAGGCCGCCGGCCCGGCCGTTCTCCGGGATCTCTACACCGCCCTGGGCACCCGGATCCATCTCCAGAAATACGACATCCAGGACCCCAAGCTGTACGCCGAGGCGCTGACCGAGGTCGGTCTCGACCCGGCTCTGGCCGAGGCGGCCGGCACCGACAGCCGTGACGAGGCGCTGCGTGCCAGCCACAACGCCGGGATGAAACCGGTCGGCACCGACGTCGGCACCCCGGTGATCCACGCCCCCGGCCCGAACGAGGGTGAGACCGTCGCGTTCTTCGGCCCGGTGATCACTCCGGCGCCCAAGGGCGAGGCGGCCGGCAAGCTGTGGGACGGCGTCCTGCTCGTCGCGGGCACCCCCGGTTTCTACGAGCTCAAGCGCAGTCGCGACCTGGGCCCGATCTTCGACTGAAAGACTCTCCGGTTGCCGTTTGGTGGCGGTCACCGGAAAAACCGATGCTCGGCCTCGCATCCGTCGTTGGATGGGGTGACGTACACCTCATCCAACGCGGAGGCGGGTAATGCCGGAGAGCGAATCGGTCGGTTCGAGCATCAGCGTGCAGCGCGGCGTCTGGGCCGATCTGCCCCCTGACATGGCGGTTATGCTCGCACCTCCGGTGACCGTCACGGCACGTCCCGCCGAACGGCCGGTGAACCCGCACCGGACGGCCCAGTTGAGCAGGTCACGAGGGAACATGCCGGTGGGTAGGCACCGAAGGTTCGCCGGGTAAGTTGCCTGCCATGACGGTCGTGCACCCGATCAACCGGGCCTGGATCACCAACGGGGGTACCGGGGCCCAGAACTACGACGAGTTCGCCGACGACGCCGAGATCACCGACATCATCAAGGGCAACCCGCACAGCGCGCTGGCCGTGGAGATGCCGCACCTCGCGCCCGAATCGCTCGGGAAGTCCTTCCTCGACTCGCTGCCGGACGCCGTCGTCCGACTGCGGCGTGATCAGGCCGAGGAGAAGTACCGGCAGGCCGAGCACGTCGTGGTGCTCTACCGGATCACCGCGGACGGCGAGGCCCCGGCGTTCGGGCTGTGGGGCCTGGTGGAGACCGGGCAGATCTCCACCAGCGCCGACGAGCCGGGCCTGGTCATCCGCAACGAGGACGTGTTCATCAGCAAGGTCCGCGAGCGGGTCGCGCTGGCCGAGGCGGTCGGCACCCTGCTCTCCCCGGTGCTGCTGCTGCAGACCGGGCGGGGCGAGGAACTGCACGCGGCGCTGGCCGAGGCGATCGACGCCGCCGGTGCGCCGGCCGCCACCGACGTGGACGCCGCCGGGCGTACCCACGCGATCTGGCCGCTCGGTCCCGGCGAGACGCAGGAGCGGCTGCTGGCCCTGGCCGGTGGCGGCGAGCTGGTGGTCGCCGACGGCAACCACCGCAGCCTGGCCGCGCAGACCGGTGGCCTGGAGCGTTTCCTGGCCGTCGTCACCACCCCGGCCTCGGTTTTCATCCAGCCCTACAATCGCCTGGTCAGTGAGCTTCCGGCAGCGCTCGACGATCTGCTGGAGCGACTGCGCGCGGCCGGTGCGACGGTCACCGAGCTGCCGCGCGCCGCGCAGCTTCCGCCCAAGGGGACGATTGAGGTGTACGCCGGGGGCCGCACCTTCGCCCTGGGCCTCCCCGAGGACCCGGCCGGCAGCACCGTGGAGAACCTGGACCACGCCCTGGTGGAACGGGTGCTGCTGCGGGACTCGCTCGGACTCGACCCGGGCGACAAGCGGATCTCCTACATCGGCGGGGACTACCCGGTCGAGTGGCTGCGCGGTGAGGTCGACGCCGGCCGGGCCGAACTGGCCATCCTGATCGCCCCGGTGACCGTCGACGACTTCGTCGAGGTGAACCTGGAGCGGCTCAAACTGCCGCGCAAGAGCACCTGGTTCACCCCGAAGGCCCGCGGCGGGCTGGTCCTGGCCGAAACCCGCTGATGCTCCACCCGCAGGTCACGGCCGCCGCCCAGCTGAGGCGGCGGCCGTCTTCGGAGGAACTGGCGGCGAGCCCGTACGAGCGGCTGCTCGGGGTGCGCGCAGCGATGGAGGAGTCGAACGAGGCGGAGACCGGCCCGGCACTGCCGCTGCCGGTGGTCGCCGACTTCGACGCCGACGGCGTGCCCTGCCGGCTGTACGCCACCCGGGTGAACGTCCCGGTGCTGGTCTACCTGCACGGCGGCGGCTGGTGCTACGGCAGCATCGAGACCGTCGACCGGTTCTGCCGCCGGGTGGCCGAACGCTCCGGCTGCGCGGTGGTGTCGGTCGGCTACCGGCTGGCCCCGGAGCACGTTCACCCGGCCGCCCTGGACGACGCCGAGACGGTCCTGCGCTACCTGCGCAAATCCGGCTCCGACCTCGGCCTGGACCCCAGCCGGCTGGCGATCGGCGGGGACAGCGCGGGCGGCCAGATCGCCACGGTCACCGCCCGGCGCCAGCGCGACGCGGCCACCCCGCTCGACTTCCAGGTGCTGATCTACCCGGCTCTGGACCCGCTCACCTCCGCCGAGTCGTACGACGAGCTGGGGGAGTACGGCCTGGACCGGGCCTCGATGAAGCTCGCCTGGGAGACCTACGTCCCGGAGCCGATGCTCCGCCTCACCCCGGAGGTGGCGCCGCTCGCGGTCGCCGACCTGTCCGGGATGCCGTCCACCCTGCTGATCACCGCCGAGTACGACGCGCTGCGCGACGAGGGCGCCGACTACGCCGACGCGCTGATCAGCGCGGGAGTCCCGGTGGTGCACACCCGGTACATGGGTGTGAACCACGGATTCGCCCGCAAACTGGCCACCATCGACGCCGCACGGGCCGCGGCTGATCAGGTGGCGTCCGCCCTGCGTTCGGCCCTGACCTTCTGAAAGACTTGATTTCATGCGTCTCTACCTGGGTTCCGACCACGCCGGCTTCGAGCTGAAGAACCACCTCGTGAACCACCTGGCCAAGCAGGGGCACGATGTGGTGGACGTCGGACCGCACGTCTACGACGCCGAGGACGACTACCCGGCGTTCTGTTTCCACACCGGTGCCAAGGTGGTCGCCGACCCGGGTTCGCTCGGCATCGTCATCGGCGGCTCGGGCAACGGCGAGCAGATCGCCGCGAACAAGGTCCCCGGCGTCCGCTCGGCGCTCGTCTGGAAGACCGAGATCGCCGAGCTGGCCCGCCAGCACAACGACAGCAACGTGATCGCGATCGGCGCCCGGCAGCACACCCTGGACGAGGCCACCGCCTTCGTCGAGGCGTTCATCGCCACCCCGTTCTCCGGCAACCCGCGGCACGCCCGCCGGATCGGTCAGCTGGCCGACTACGAGGTGGCCCGCGAACTGCCCGAACTCCCGGAGTCCACGCCCACAGCCTGATCGCCCACAGCCTGATCGCCCACAGCCTGATCGCCCACAGCCTGATCGCCCACAGCCTGATCACCCACAGCCTGATCACCCACAGCCCGCTTCACCACTGCTCCCGCTCGACCTCCGGCCGGCCGTCCACCGACGGCCGGCCGCGGCTTTCCCACCTCTCCTGAGTGCAGTCTGGCCGCGCTCACCTTCCTCGTCCTGGTCTTCCGCGCGTCCGATCTCCCCGGACCATCCTTGACCGCGCTGCCTCGTGACCGCGCTGCCCAGTCCAGCCGCGTTCATTTCGCCGCCCTAATTTGGCCGCTTTCGTGACTTTTAGCGAGCGGGCCGTCAGCGGCGGGGCAATTCCTCGCGGGGGAGCCAGTTGCGCCGAACGATCGTCAGGCTGCGTTCCGCCTCGGCCAAGTCGTCGTCCGATGGCCGGGACGCGTCCCTGGCCCGGAGCGCCGCGCCCACGCTGACCTGCGATGAACCCGATCCGACCAGACCACGCAGCCCGCGCTCGGAGTCCCGGTCGTCGTTGTGGTTCCCGTTGCCGCCATTCGGCCGCCGCGACGGATTGGCCCTCGGGGGCCGAGACGTCTCGGTCTCGGCCGGCGCCGGTCCCCCTTTCGCCAGCCCACCCTTCGCCGTCCCGGCCGGCGTCGCCGCCGCCGGGGCTCCACCCGCCGGAGGCCCGGGGACCGGCACGGACGGAACCGGCGGCGCGGACGGAACCGGCGGTGCCGATGGGACTGGCGGTGCCGATGGAATTGCCGGTGCCGATGGGACCGGCGGAGCTGTCGGGACCGGCGGTGCCGGGGTAGCAGGCGGTGCGGGGGTGGCAGGCGGCGCCGGGGTGGCCCGCGGTGCCGGTGGGGGAGTGGGGACCGGGCCCGGGGGCGGCGACGGGACCGGCGGTTTGGCGCCGGAGGAGGGGCGCACGCGGCGGCGACGGCGTTCGGGCTGGTCCATGAGACCGACGGTACCGCCGGGGCCGGGCCGGTCAGAACACCTCCGTCGGGGACGGCAGCCGGTGCCAGCGGAACGCCGCCGACGGATCGTTGCCGGTCAGCTGCCGGACCCGGCCCGCGGCGGCCAGTGCGGCGAACGAGGTGGCGCCCAGATAGGCCGCCCCCAACTCGGTCACCGAGCAGGCCAGGTCGGCCGGGTCATCGGTCCGGGCACAGGACGCGCCGTCCGGCCCGCCGGTGAGCCGCCAGCGCCCGGTGTTCTCCGCCAGGATCGGGTCGGTGACCTCGATGACCACGTCGACGGCTGTCGCGTACCGCCGGGCGGCCAGCGCGCGGGGCACGTCCACCACCCGGATGAACAGCGCGTCCGCCAGGGCCGGGCCGAGGCGCCGGGGTTCGTCGGCCAGGTGCAGCAGCGGTTCGTCCAGGGCGGCCAGCCGGTACGTCACGCTGCGGGCCAGATCGATGCCGAGCAGGAACCGCCAGAGCGCCTGATAGGTCTCCGGATCGGTGGCGGCCACCTCCCGGACCGACACCTCGCCGTTCGGCCCGTGCCCGGTCCAGCCCTGCTTGACGCGCCACAACGCGTACCCGGTGGGGCCGTCCGGGCCCTCGCGCACCACCGCGTACTGCCGGGTGGCGCCGTCCCGGTGGTCCTTCGGGTCGGCCAGGACGTAGCGCCACCACCGATCGTCCCGGTTCGACCAGCCGACCCGGGACGGCCGGAGCTGCTCGTACACCTTGGTCAGGTCGGCGAGTGCCCCGGCCGGATCGACCATCCGGAGCCGGCCGGACGGCTCGGCGGGCGGGGCGGGGAGACGAACCTCACGATTCATCACGTTCAGGACGAGCCGGGAGGCGGCCGGGCCGTAGCCGAACCGCGGATAGATCGATGTCTCGGTGGCCCAGAGGACCGCGAGCGACTCCCGCCCGGCACCGGCGATCTCGCGCAGCTGGCGGTGCATCATCCGGGTGAGAATGCCCTGGCGCCGATGTGTGGGCAGCACCCCCACGCAGGAGACGTGAGCGGCCGGGACGACCGCGCCGGGCACGGTCAGATCCCTGGTGTACGCCACCGTATGGCCGGCCACCAGCCCCGCGTCGTCGGCGACCAGGGACCGGTCCACCTCGAAGACCTCGGCCTCCAGCTGCTGGAGATCGCCGGAGTAGTCCTCGTGGAATACCGTGCCGAGTAGATCGCAGATCGACGCGAAATCGTCGGCACGGCCGGGGCGGAGTCGTATCTCTTCCTTCATGGCTTGTGTGTAACGGACCGCGTGTGGCTGCGGCGACCGATTTGTTGGCTCGCTACGCTCGAACTGTCGCCGGTCGCCGACCGCACACCGAGAGGGGAAACATGCCGGAGCAACCGCAGTGGTCCGAGCGGACGCTCGACATGCCACCGCAAGACCCGTGGGCCGAGGAGCCGACCTCCCGGGTGACGCCGGACGGCACCGCCGCCGCGCCCACCTCGCCCGGGCCGGCCGGCGCCCCCACGTCGCCGGGGCCCGCCCCCGAGCAGGGCCAGGGGCAGCCGGACCAGTCGCCCTTCAGCAAGGGCCGGGCCCGGGTCACCCAGCGGACCCAGCAGTTCACCGGCCAGTTCACCGGCCGCCACGAGCCGACCGGCACCGGCTGGCCCGAGGAGGAGCACCGGGAGCCGCCGCGCAGCCTCAGCGCCCAGTTGAGCGATCTGCGCCGGGGCGGCGAGTGGAGCAGCGCCGCGGTGCTGTTCGCCTTCGTCTGCTGGGGCATCTGGTCGCTGTCGTCCGGTGGCGACCTGGGCAGCGCCTTCATCATCTTCGTGGTGACGCTGCTGGTCGCGGTGGGCGTGTTCGCCCTGGCCCGCCTGGTCGGCCGGCTGGTGCTGGAGCAGCGGATGGGCCGCCGCCGGCACACCGCCCGCGGCGCGCACGTGGTCGCCGGCGTCTTCCTGGCCGGTGTCGGGTTCGCCTTCCTGCGCCAGACCGACTGGGTGATGACCGCGGTGAACTGGGTGACCGGCAGCTTCTAGATTCCGTGGGGGCATCCGCGGCTCGCGTCGAGCCGCGGATGGCCACCCGAACCGGCCGTCAGCTGACCGGTTTGCCGCCGGTGACGCCGAGCACCTCACCGGTGGTGTAACTGGATTCGTGGCTGGCGAAGTGGACGTAGGCGGCGGCCAGCTCGGCGGGCTGCCCGGCCCGTCCGATGGGGGTGTCGCCGCCGAACGACTTCACCTTCTCCTCCGGCATGGTGGCCGGGATCAGCGGGGTCCAGATCGGGCCGGGCGCCACCGCGTTGACCCGGATGCCCTTCTCGGCCAGGTCCTCGGCCAGCGCCTTGGTGAACGCGACGATGCCACCCTTGGTGGTGGCGTAGTCGAGCAGAGCGCTCGACGACTGGTAGGCCTGGATCGACGCGGTGTTGATGATCCCCGCGCCCGGCGGCAGGTGCGGCACCGCGGCCCGGCACAGCCAGAACATCGCGTACAGGTTCGTCTTCATCACCCGGTCGAACTGCTCGTCGCTGATTTCGGTGATCCCGCCCGGCTGGGCCATCTGGTAGGCGGCGTTGTTCACCAGGATGTCGATCCCGCCCAGTTCGGTCCGGGCCCGGTCGATGATCGTCCGGCAGTGCGCCTCGTCCCGGATGTCACCCGGGACCCGCACCGCCTTACGGCCGGCCTTCTCGATCCACTGGGCGGTGTCGGCGGCGTCCGACTCCTCCTCCGGCAGGTAGGAGATCAGCACGTCGGCGCCCTCCCGGGCGAACGCGATGGCCACCGCCCGGCCGATCCCCGAGTCGCCACCGGTGATCACCGCCTTGCGGCCGGTCAGCCGCCCGCTGCCCCGGTAGGTCTCCTCGCCGTGGTCGGGACGGTCCGGCATGTCCGAGGTCAGGCCCGGTGGCCGCAGGTCGCCGCCGTCGAGTTCGGGCTTCGGGTACAGGTCGACGGGGTTCACGTGGTCTCCTCCTGATCGGGGTACGGATGACACCGGCATTCCCCGATCAGGACCGGCTAACCGGGCTTTGCTACACGTCGGACATGACCTTGCCGGTCTCCAGCAGCGACTTGAGGTCACTGAGCACCCAGGCCCAGCCGCCGCCACTCTCGTCGCCGGCCTTCGCACTGCCGCGGATCACCGTGGCGGTCGCCGGGGCGCCCGGGGTGTCATGGGTGACGGTGACCCGCTGCACGCCGGGACCGGCTTCCTCGATCTCGTAGGTGAGCGTGGTGAACGGCTCGCCCGCGGTGCTCGGATCCATCAGCAACCGCCAGGTCTGCACCAGACGCCGGGGCGGATCGGCCTCCAGCACCTCACCGTCCAGGATGATCTCGGGCATGTCGAAGCCGTTGGCGGCCGCGTAGTCCTTCATCCCCTGGTTGGCGGTCGAGTAGTACCTCCCGCCCTTGGTCAGCTCGTAGAACTGGGGCGCGGCATACGCGTACTTCTCGTTCCACGCCGGATCGGTGATGGCCGTCCAGATCTTCTCGGCCGGTGCCTTGATCCAGATGCGGAAGACCTGGGTGTCGCTCATGACTCTTCCTCCAGCGTTCGCTTGAGATCGATGAGTGTGGTCACGTGCTTCTCGGTGTACTTGTCGATCCACCGGTCGTGGATCTGCCTGATCGGCACCGCGTTGAGATGGTGCAGCTTCTCCCGGCCGGACCGGCGCGTGACGACGAGACCCGCCTCCTCGAGCACTCGCAGGTGCTTGGCGACACCGAACCGGGTCATCTCCAGCTCACTCTCCAGCTCGGTCAGGGTGCGGCCGTCCCGGGCGAAGAGCAGATCGAGCAGGAGACGCCGGCTCGGGTCGGCAAGAGCTTTGAACACCCGATCGTCGTCGGTCATCACACTAAGTTAGGTGACCATTTGGTCACCTGTCAAGCCGTGGACGCCTTCGCCGCCCGTACCGGCAAGCGGTGGTGTCATGGATATTGATCTTTCGCTGAGCGGGCGCGCGGGCCTAGGCTCGGCAGCCGTGTGGCCATTCAAGAAAAGCGGGGAACCCGCTCCCGATACGCCGGAATTCGTCACTCACCTCGGCGACCCAGAAGCCGAACGCCTCGAAGAAGCCCTGATCAAACGTGATTGGGCGACCTCCCGCGAGATCCTCACCGGGGCGGCGCCCGAGGAACGCTCCTACTACCTGATCGTCGCGGCCGGCACCAGGGGCGTCGAGGAGTGGATCGACGGCCCGGTCCGCGACGAGCCGGACTCGGCACTGCCGCTCCTGATCCGGGGCGCCCGGATGGTCTCCTGGGCCTGGGAGGCCCGCGGGTCGGGCACCTCGGACACGGTGAGTGAGGATGACTGGAAAGTCTGGTTCAACCGCTTGCGGCGGGCCGAGGACTGCCTGGACGAGGTGGTGGAACGCGAGCCGGGATCGGCGGAGGCCTGGCGGTATCTGATCACCCTGGGCCGGGCGCGCCAGCTGTCCCAGGAGGAACTGCACCGCCGGTTCGCCGGGCTGATCGAAGCCGATCCGCACCACTACTACGGCCACTGGCAGATGCAGGAGGGCCTGATGCGTAAGTGGGGCGGCAGCGACGAGGCGATGTTCGACTTCGCCCGGAGCCGGGCCGCGGCCAGCCCCGCCACCCACATCCCGGTGCTGGTGCCGATGGCCCATCTCGAACTCTGCCGCGGCAGGAGTTCGGCGGAGCTGCAGGAACATCTGCGGCAGGACGAGGTGGTCGACGACATCTGGGAGGCGTCGCAACTCTCCGTGTTCCACGACGACTACCAGGAGACCCTGCTGACCCCGATCGCCTGGAACCACTTCGCCTACGCCCTCGCGCTGGGCGGCCAGGACGAGGCGGCGGCCAGCCTGTTCGACGTGATCGAGGACGAGTGGATCACCCGGTCACCGTGGAATTCGATGTCGAACTTCTTGAAGATCCGCGATTTCGTACGGGCGGAGCAGGCCGGCGCCTGAGTCCCCGGTGCGGGAGCTCCCTCCGCGGGCGGCCGGCCGCATGTGGAGGGAGCTGTGGCTTTGATCACTGTGGTCGCTGCCGGGTTGCGTGCGGGCGAATCCGGCGCCCCGGCGTGGCGAGGCCGGCTCCGAAGCCCGGCCGGCGGGGGCCACGGAACCGGATCCGGGCCACGGTCCACCCGCCGGGTCTCCCCCACAACGACTCGGCGCGGTCCCGGCACGCAACGGTCGCCGAACACCACCGACAAGATCCACCAGAGGGTGAAACACAACAGCCCAGGCGCCGGAAAATCCCCGGTGACCTGGGCCTTCATAACTGGAGCGGGCGACGAGAATCGAACTCGCGTAATCAGTTTGGAAGATCGCTGCCCGCTGTCATGATCCGCCCGGATTGCCTGGTCAGGAGCGGTGACCAGTTGCCCGATCATGACCGCTTGGAACCGCTGGTGGCACGGCCTAATGGCACGTAGCTGGCACGTCCACGCAAACCTGGACCCCTTCCCGGTGCCCCGCCTACAGCGACCACCGGAGTCGAGGGCAAGCCGCGAAGCGGCGCGGCAGCAACTTAACAGTCGTGACCCCCGACCACCGCGACGACTCCGTTACCCTGCCCAGGGCCGTACGCCCGACGTGGAGGTACAGCGTGGAGTACGCCGAGATTCTGGACCTGGCGACCGCGGCAACACGAGAAGCATCGCTCGACGGCCTGACGTGGGGGCTTCGCGACTACTTGGCCCGTACGCCCGATGCAACGGTTCAGTTCGGATCCCTAGCCGCAGCGGGCTTCCTTGATGTTTGGCGCTTCCGCTTCGACTGCTATCGAGAGCTCCAAGACTCGTGGCGGGGATGGGTGGACTTCTTCGACACCCTCGAACGACAGTCGGGAGACGTGGGCGTGGTGTTCGTGCGAGGGCCGGTCGTGGAGCAGATGCGCTTTATCGTGGTGCTGAGCGCTGAGAACGATCGGATCCTGACCTGCTTGGCACGAAACACCTGACTGAACGAGTCGGCCGGTGCGCCGGCCGATGCCGGGCGGAGCCCGCCAGCAGGCCGAGCGCGTCCGGCCGCGCCGTGCTTGCGCGGCGCCTTGATCCAGAAGAGATCAATTCGGCAGATCCTGGACGCGCACGAAACTTCCTGTAGGACGATAGAGGTCTTCAAGTTGTCATCTACCGAAGCGAATTATGTTGAGGATAGAGTGACCTGGCTGGCTAGCTCTATCACTGCAATTGAGAGTTGAGTCGACGTTGGATGATCAACTGAGTGAGGCGAACGAGCGTGCGGGTAACGCGTTCGACCGATTGATTGGAAACCTTGCCAACGCGGGCGTCACGACTTACGTCACGCAGGCCACGGGTTCGCCTGAGTCGGGGGCCGCGATCGGTGCGATGGCCGCACCTCTGGGTGAGGAAATATCCTTCGCGCTGCGGAAGTTCCTTGGTATTAAGGAACGAAGGGCTCAAGTGCTAATTGAGTCTGCGTCAATCCAAGGAGATATTTCGGTAGACGAATTAGTAGCCGCAATATCTGATGACCCTTCACGTTTGGCACTCCTATCCCGCGCCTTGGATGCGGCGGCAAACGCGAATACCTTACTAAAGATCGCTCTCTTGGCTAATGTCCTCGCGTCGGGTGCCTTGAGGAAAGATGACGCCAGCGTTGATGAAGAAATTCTTGCAATGGATGCTCTCGCTCAACTTGAAACACCACACCTCAGGATGCTAGTGATTCTCTTGGATCGCTCGCCGGTTTGGCGGACCGCAGCCTCTGAGAGGCGAAAGCTTCTGAGGCACTGGCCCGAAGAGAGGATAGTCCAGAAAGACGTGGGACTTTCTGTGGCGTTCCCGGCTATTGCCGCGAAATTGCAGTCACTTGGACTTGTTAGTTCGATGCATTATGGCGACGAGAATCTTTGGTCGCTTACCAGCTTTGGGCAAGTATGCCTCGGGAAGCTCGCTGGTACTGCGGATCAAGGAAAGCCTGAAGGGATGTAGGACCTTGTTGATTCCGCGACTCTCTGCACCAGAAATTATTGCGTCGGTGCTGGATCGCCTTCCTCTGCCCAAAATAGATGGAAGCGTTCCAGCGGTTCGCCAGCAGATTCAGGTTTCTACGACGTTCTCAGCGCTTCAGATCATGATCTCGTCGTTCGACAAGTGCCGACTGATGGTCGACGCTAAGCTTCCTCAGGCCAAAGAAGGCCGAATAATGCATTCAGACTGGCAGGATGTCTACCATGATGTTCTAACAAACAAGGAACGGGAGTTTGCCGAGGAAGCTGTAGATCAATTTTGGACCGATCTGCCTAGTGTTATGGAATCCGTGTGGTCAGCATACGGAGACTTGCATGGGCTTGAAAAGCTCGAAAATAATTCGTCGCGCTACCCGCATTCCGACGAATTTGTTGCTTCCATTGGAAGGTCGTTTTTCAGTGAACTTCAGGATGCTGTTAATGTTGGCTTCCTGAATAAGTTTGATAACGGATCGCCGATCCAGTATTACGTAGCCTTCTTGCTTGGTGCCGGTCCTGCAGAGAGTCGGGAAGCGTTTATTGCTCGTGCTGCGGTTCCTATGATCGTGAAGGCGTTCGAAGAGTTTCTCTCTGCCCTGGTTCGCAACGATTTGCTGGTCAACTCCGAGGAGCGACTAGGAGACCTTCCCCCTATTCCGATAGAGGTGGTTCGAGCGTACAGCGGAGAGTCTGAGGATTTGGAACGGTGGGCGATTGATCGTCGTGTTGAGGATTTTGCGTCAGGTGGTCCAGTTGAATGGGCAGATCTCTTCTTGCAGTGGGGTGGTATCGACATCCGAGAGGCGGAGAGTGATTGGATATCGCTGCAGGAGGTGGTTGCCCGAAGTGGTCTATATGGTCGTTCGTCTGGGCGTGCAGATGTAGATTATTTAGGCAGTATTCCGAACGTTGTGCGTTCCGGAATTAAAGTAGGGCAGGTTATTCAGAGTGACAGCCTTTACGTTCACTCAATGGTGCTATGCTTGGAGCGCATTGCCGTTATAGTCGCGCTTAAGTGGGCTTATAGAGTGCGGCCTTTTCAAATTTCAGACTTTCCTCAACTTATCGATAGGATTGTCAAGCTTGAGAAGCAGGGAGATTGGGCGGGGGCTGCTCGAGTAGCGCAGACGGCGCTGGATTGCTTCGCCTCAGAAACTGACGAATCTTCCATGGTGAGGGCCAATCTATGGTACTGCAAGCAGGAAATCAATGCGACCGACTTGGCAACGACTCATGCAATCAAGGAATGGGATGTGCGAGGCAGCAACTTCTTCGCTCTAACGAAGGCACTCCTTTTGGACGACCACAAGGAGGCAACTCGGCTTCTGGGAGAGATGCTAAAAGGACCGAACCAGGTGCGGGAACGGCGCCACCTTCGCTCTGCGCCCCTGGTGCAACGCGCCATGAGCAGATCGCAACCTATTCGTACGATGCTGACCGACGGAGGAGGTGGTAAGGAAAGGGCCCAACGCAGAAGAGAGCACCGGTCGATTCCACAGTCAAGAAGCGCACAAAGGTAGTGGGCCCATCATCGGCTAGATTAGGCGACTTGTGTAGCCGGCTTCAATTAGTCTTGAGAATGCCGCCTTGACATCTTCTGGGATGTGTTGTGATATTGCGAACCCAAGTTTCGCGTACACCTCAATCCGCTGAGTATCTCCGACAATCATGTCGATAACCTTCCTTGAATCGCCGATGTTTGCTACATATTCCTCCAGGGAAATTGGAAGTGCAATACAGATAACATCAATCTTGGGCCAAATCTTCTTACATGTCGCGTAAGCGCGGCGCTGTTGGTAAGGGCGTGACATGAGGATGATGGAATTCGCCTGGATCTCATGATCCTTCAGGATGGCTCGCGTGTACTCGATGTTCTGGCTGGTATTCCTGGCCTCTGTCTCGACGAGGATTGAGTCGGCGGGAACGCCATTATCGATCGCATACTCGCGGTAGTGAATGGCCTCGCCTCGGGGGAACCTCTCGATGGTTGTGGGGGCGTTGGCGCCGGTGAAGACTAGCCATGGGTACATCTTCTTGAAGTACAGCTCGGTTGCGATCTTTGCTACGCCTAGGTCGTGGCTTCCGAGGCCGATGCCGACGTCTGCCGGGCGGAGCTCGTGACCCATGTTGTGGTAGCTCCACAGGCGTTCGACGTCTTCGCGGTGCTCGAACGGGATCGTGGCGGGAGTCGTAGTCATCGTTTGCTTTCAGTCGGGGATCTTGAAGGTGTACGACCAGGTGAAGCGGGACGCGGAGTGGACTCCGCGGGCGAACTCGACCGGTCGGCCGCTGCTGGTGAACGTTGTCCGGTGCAGCACCATCACGGGCTCGCCTGCGGGTAGCTGAAGAAGTTCGGTTTCGTCAGGACTCGGCATCCGGGCGCGGATCGTCTCGGTGATCGTGTCCGGCTCCAAGCCACGCGCAGTCAGGATGGCGAAACCTCCGCCACGTCCGGCCGGTCCCGGCGTCGGGTCGACGAGGATCGTGCCGGCCACATCCTCGGGGCGGTAATAGCTCGTGAGCGTGTGAGTTGGGATGTCGGCTTCCTTGACCAGCCGGGCGCGCTCGTAGACGGCATCGCCGGGCTTGAGACCGAGTGCTTCGGCGATCTCGGCGTCAGCCTCGACCTTGCGGACTTCGTTGGTCTGGTCGCCTGGCGTCCACGCGCGGCCGGTTGCTTCACGGTCGGCGGCGAACGCGACGAGTCCTGACTTCCATTTGCTCTTCGCGTAGCGGTCGGTGCCGAGTCGCTTCATCGCAACGCGCGGGCGGATCACGGTGCCGCGACGGCGTACAGGCGTGACGAGTCCTTCGGCTTCGAGCATCCGTACGGCCTGGCGAACGGTCTTGATGTTGACCCCGTGGGTCGTGGCGATCTCGTCTTGCTTGGGGAGAGTGCTCCCCTCGGGGAACTCGCCCTGCTGGATGGCCTGGCGCAGGAGCGCGGCCAGCTCCCGGTACCCGATGCTCACTTCGTTCCTCCAAGCCATGTGCCGTCTTGGGCCATCTTCTACCAGGCAGTGTCACCAAGGTTGCGCATTAGGGCTAGCTCTATTGACGATTCGGTCACCCTCATGTCAGATAGAGCTAGCTCTAATGTCTGTCGCTTGGGGGATCCAGCGCTCGGTGCCACGGACGTTCCAAATGTTCCTGGATCATCCTCGGTCCCGTCGGTGGACACCACTTCTGCGCTGGCGGGCGAGTGTCGCTCCTGTTCGGGCCGAGGGTGGAAGTACTCGACCCACCGGACCGCGCTGCGGATGGTGGCCCAGTCCTGCCGGGATGCGCGGTTGATGGCTCGCCGTTCCTGCATGGACTGCGGAGGGCGCGGCACGAGAGTGGCGACGGCCTCATAAGCCGGCACCGGGGCGGGTGCCGGATACAGATGCCCGCTCGCCTCGGTGCCCTTCGACTCCGCGTGGTGGAGGGTCCTGTGATTCCGCGTCCCGGTGATGTCGTGATCGTCGACGGGCGCGCGTCTGTGCAGTTCGGCGGGGGCCGTGGGCTGGTCTTCCGAGTCATCTCGATAGGCGCGAAACCGACCTACGAAGGATGGGCCTGGATCACCGGATATGTCCTCGACCGCGATGGCAACGCGATCGAGCGCCGAAAGATCTTTGTCCAGTACGAGGGCCTACGCCGCGTCCCGCGATGACCTGGCGCCCAGACAAGGGGAGAGCTACCGGTGAGTGTCTTCGTGACCGCCGCTGTCCAGGAACAACTCGACTACGCCCAGTCTCAAATCGACAGGCACACGGCCGACAGCGGGAACGGACGCTGCCTCGCCTGCGGTGAGGACGATCCGTGCAGTCTTCGCCTGGTGGCGGCGCATGTGTTCGCCCGCTATGGGCAACTGCCGCGCCGCGCTCCCGGTGCCTCACGGCCGGAACAGGTCGGCACTCCGAAACCCTGGCCCGGATGGCTCGGTGGCTCGACCGGCTGACCAATCTTGTTCAGTAGTGCTGACAAGCCTTATCGTCCTGTAAGCACATGCTGAGATCGTCAACTGACCCTGGTGGGTGGATCCCAATGGCGTACGAGATTCCGACGCCGAAATACCTGCGCGTCCTGAACGCGCTGCGTGGCCGCATCGAGGACGGGATGTACGCGCCCGGCGCCGGCCTTCCGTCCGAGAGTCAACTCTGCGATGAATTCGACGTGTCCCGCCCGACGGTTCTGAAAGCGCTGGGCATCCTCAAGCAGGACGGCTGGATCGAATCCCAGCAGGGCAAGGGCAGCTTCGTCCGGGGTCGTCCGCCGTCCGGCCGGACCTCGCCGCAGTACGCGCGGGACGCCATCGACCTGGACGAGACCGCCGAGACCGAGATCTTGCACGTCGGCCCGGTTCTGGCTGCTCCGTGGGTGTCCGCTGCCCTGAACATCCCGGAGGGAACGCCGGTCTACGAGCGGCGGCGGCGCACCGTGTCGGCGTCCGGCCCGATTGACCTGATCTCGACGTTCGTGCCGGTGGACATCGCAGTCGGCACCGACGTGACCAAGCCGGATCCGATCTCCGGCGGCCTGCTCGACCACATCAAGGCCAAGAAGCGCCTACGCGCCGACTTCGCCACCGAACGGCTGACCGCCCGCCGAGTCGACGAGGCGGAAGCCGGTGCCCTGGACGTGCCCGTCGACGAGGCCGTTCTCTCTGTCGTCGTCACAGCTCACCAGTCGTCCGGCGCGCCGATCATGACCTCGCTGATCGTGATGCCGGGGAGCCGCCACGAGATCGAGGACTCGTACCCGCTGTCCTGATTGATCATTGCGCCATCTGAAACTCGGACATAGGCCATTGCCTGTGCTTACAAGCTGACTTAACTTGTAAGCATAAGCGGATGTCACGTTGACGTTCGTGAGATCAGGAGGTCAGGTCCGGATGGTCCCGCTGACGTTGAAAGTCCCCGTCCCGTTCGACTACGTGTTCCCGGCCGGAGTGCTCTGCCTGGGCGTAGAGGCCGCTGTCGACTTCGACCGCCGCAACGAGCCGGACAGCCAGGTCCGCGACAAGGAGACCGGCGAACGGGTCTGGGTGGTCCGGGTGCTCGACCTCGACCCGGCCGCCGGAAAGTTCGGCCGCACCACCGAGGTCAAGGTCAAGATCTGCGCGCCGCAGCAGCCGGTTCCCCCGGCCTCGGCCGTGCCGGGCTATCCGCCCGCGATCGAGTTCGACGGGCTGACGCTCACGCCCTACGTCGACTCCCAGCGCTGCAAGACCAACGGCAATTGCAAGGCCCGGATGGCGTACGCGCTCAGAGCGACCTCGATCCGCCCGGCCGTCGTCGGTGCCGCTGCCTGACGACAGAACGCGCGGGCGGGCCGTTTCCCCGCCAAGAGTCCCGGCCCGTCCGCGCGGCAACCCTCGCTCCACTTCGACAAAACCGAAGAAGGAGGGCCTGGTGCCCACCGTAGTTCAGGCTGACCTGATCACCTTCGCCGCCGACCTATCCGCCCTGCTGCGCGACCGTCCCGACGCGAAGACCTCGACGACCGAACGCGCCGACTGGTTCGACCGCAAGGCCGAACTGCTGGAGCGAATCGCCGCCACCGACTCGGAAGCGGCCGAACTCGCGACAGCCGCCCGGATGACGGCAGCCGACCTGCGTGCGGGCGGCGCGGCATGAACGCTCGCCGCATCGACCGCAAGCTCAGCCGGTTGTCGGCCCAGATCGTCTACGCGCTGCGCTGGATGACAGGTCGGGCCGACCTGGCTGTTGTCCGGTCGTACCGCTGCTCCTGGTGTCAGGTCTGGGTTTCCCCGCGTCGCTTCGACCGCGTCCATATGGCATGTCGTCAGTGCGTCGGCTCCCTCGGCCGGTCCACTCGTCTTGGTCGGCGGTGGCGCGGATGCCGCTGATCAACGTCATCCCCGGCGAGAAGATCCCCACCGCGCCTCTGAACACGCGGCTTCCGGTCTGGCGTGTCCCCGGCTGGCTGCTCGTCTTCGTCTGGCTGGGCCGGGGAATGTTCCGGTCGCTGGTGTTGATGGCGCGCTACTGGTGGATCACCGGCCCGGTGGCGGTCTCCTGGTGGCTCGCCGATGAGCACGGATGGCCGGTGCTCGCGGGCGTCATCGCGGGTCTCGTGGCTGGCGGCGTCTCCTGGTGGCGACTACATCCGGCCTCCTGGCTGCGATTCGGCTGGTACCCGCTGGTCGGCCGATGCCGCCGACTCTGGATCTACCGGCGCGGCTGGACCTCAGCGATGACCGCCTGCGGCCTGGTCGGCGTCCACGGCGGCGAGCGTTGGGTGCCGCGCCTGCTCGGTGTCCGTTCCAACCGATGGGGCGACCTGGTGACGATCCGGCTCCTGCCCGGCCAGCACCCGGACGACTGGGCTAAAGCGGCGCCGCGCCTCGCCTACTCCTTCACCTTGACCGAAGCGCGAGCCCACACGACGGATCGCCCGGATCGGATGGTGCTGCACTTCGTCCGCCGGGATCCGCTGGTCGGCACGGTCCAGCCCTTCCCGGTCCCGGCTTCGCCGGATATGTCCAATCTTCAACTGGGCGTACGGGAGGACGGCACCGCCTATCGCCTACGCCTGACCGGCTCACACGTGCTGATCGCCGGTGCCACGAACTCGGGCAAGGGCTCGGTGCTCTGGTCGTTGCTGCGCTCGCTGGCCGGTGGCATCGCGTCGGGTCTGGTCGAGGTGTGGGCGTTCGACCCGAAGGGCGGAATGGAGCTGGCGGCGGGCGTACCGCTGTTCGCCCGGTTCGCCTACGACGATCTCGACAGCATGGCCGGCGTCCTGGAAGAGGCCGTCAAACGAATGCGGCTGCGGGCCGCCCGGCTGCGCGGGGTGACTCGCCAGCACACGCCGACGGTCGATGACCCGCTGATCGTGGTGGTCGTCGACGAGCTGGCGGCGCTGACCGCCTACCTGACCGACCGGAAGGTCCGCGACCGGATCCGGGAATCGCTGGGCCTGCTGCTGTCCCAGGGCCGCGCTGTCGGCGTCCACGTGATCGCAGCCTTGCAGGACCCACGCAAGGACGTGCTCCCGTTCCGGGACCTGTTCCCGACCCGGATCGCGCTGCGGATGACCGAACCGGAACAGGCCGACATGGTCCTCGGCGACGGGGCACGCGACCGGGGAGCGATGTGCGACCTGATTCCGGAGACCTCGCCGGGCGTCGGTTACGTCGTCCTCGACGGCGTCCGGGAACCGGTCCGGGTCCGCTTCTCCTACCTGGACGACACCGACGTGTCCGACCTGGCGGCCACCTACGGACGGGGAGCAGCCCTGTGAAGCGGATTGAAGGGCTGCTACTCGTCGCCATCCTGCTGGTCGTCGGCGGATTCGCGGGCGCAGCGTCGTTCACCCACGTCAAGGACTGGACGATGGCGAATTCCCCGGCCGGTACGGGGGAGTGGTTCGGCTGGGCCAATGCGGTGATCTCCGAGCTGATCCCGATGGCGGCCCTGTTGGTGATCCGCCAGCGGCGGTGTACCGGCGGCTCGGTCGGCTACCCGATGTTCCTGCTCGTCTGCGCGGCTGGCCTGTCCCTGTCGGCACAGCTCGCCGTCGCGAAGCCCGGCCCGTCCGGTTGGCTGCTGTCCGCCGTACCGGCGCTGGCCTTCCTGGGCCTTTCCAAGCTCGTCCTGGCTGGTGCCCCGGCAACGCCACCCGCCGTGACTGCCCAGCCTCCGGTCGCGAATCCGGTTCCGGTGCCGACCGTGCCACCGGTCCCGGCTGAGCCGATCGAAGCGCTGCCCGACGAAAAGGCCGGCAAGGCTCCGTCGCGCCCTGGTCTGGTGCCCGTCCCCGTCACTGCGTTTCCCACTCGACCACGTGGGGCCGCTCTGTGACCGTCACTGGATCCCTGGTTACGACCGCTATCACACCCCGGAGCGCCCGGTGGCGACTGTCGCCCAGGTGCTCGCGCTCGCGGCCCACATGCCGCCTCGCTTTGTGGCGTTGATCACTGTCGCGGCGTTCTCTGGCCTGCGCTGGGGCGAGCTGGTCGCCCTCCGGCGCTGTGATGCCGACCTGGAGGCCGGCACTGTGCGCGTACCCCGAAAGCTCGCGGCGCTGAAAGGGGGCCTGGAGTTCGGCCCGCCGAAGTCGGCCGCCGGGCTACGGGTTGTGGCTCTTCCGGCAGTTGCCCGGAGGGCTCTCGGCGCCCATTTGGACAAGTTCACGGCGAGGGCCCCAGCAGTGCTGATCTTCACTGGAGATAAAGACACGCCGTTACGAACTGGTAACTTTCGCCGAGCGGTGAAGTGGTCCACAGCACTCGCCGACGCCGGGATGCCCGAGGGTTTCCACTTCCCCGATCTCCGGCACACCGGGAACAACATCGCCGCCGCGAGCGGTGCCAGCACCCGCGAACTGATGCACCGGATGGGCCACGCGAGCATGAGGGCCGCCCTGATCTACCAGCACGCGACCAGCGATCGGGACCGCGAGATCGCCGACACCATGGACAAGCGCATCGCCAAGGGCGCCAAGCCCCGCAAGGCCAAGAAGCGCAGCTAATGGCACGTCAATGGCACGCAAGATCCACTAGAGGGTGAAACACAGCGGCCCAGGCCGGGGAAAATCCCCCGTGACCTGGGCCGTTGTAGTTGGAGCGGGCGACGAGAATCGAACTCGCGTAATCAGTTTGGAAGACTGAGGCTCTACCATTGAGCTACGCCCGCGTGAGCCCTGAAAACCTCCGGGCTCGTGTACACCTTACTGAATCATCTACCGTCCGCGCGAACCGGATTCCCCAGCAGGTGACTCCAGCGCACACGCAGGCGAGCGGACCGCATACACTGGCCGACGCCACGGGGTGTGGCGCAGCTTGGTAGCGCACTCGCTTTGGGAGCGAGGGGCCGTGGGTTCAAATCCCGCCACCCCGACTGATAACCAACTATCCGCGCAACAAGGAGTACGCCTGTGAAGAGCACCGTCGAGACTCTGAGCCCGACCCGGGTGAAGCTCGCCATCGAGGTGCCGTTCGAGGAGCTCAAGCCGAGCCTGCAGAAGGCGTACCGGGAGATCGGCGCGCAGGTTCAGGTGCCGGGCTTCCGCAAGGGCAAGGTTCCGGCGGCGGTGATCGACCAGCGTGTCGGCCGTGGCGCCGTGCTGAACGAGGCCGTCCAGGAGGCGATCCCGCAGCAGATCCTCGCCGCGGTCCAGGAGCACGACGTCAAGACGCTCGGCCGTCCCGAGGTCGAGATCACCGAGTTCGCCGACAACGCGCCGCTGAAGTTCACGGCCGAGGTCGACGTCCGCCCGGAGATCACCGTCCCGGACCTCTCCGGCATCACCGTCACGGTTCCGGCCGTGGAGATCGGTGACAGCGAGATCGACGAGCAGATCAACGGCCTGCGTGAGCGCTTCGCGACCCTGAAGACGGTCGAGCGTGCCGCGGCCGAGGGTGACTACGTCCAGCTCGACCTGAACGCGACTGTCGACGGCGAGGACGTCCCGGGCGGTTCGGCCACCAACATCTCCCACGAGGTCGGCAGCAAGCAGCTGCTGCCCGGCCTGGACGAGGTGCTCGTCGGCCTTTCCGCCGGCGAGGAGGCGAACTTCACCACCCAGCTCGTCGGTGGTGACTACGCCGGCCAGGACGCCGAGGTGAAGGTCGTCGTCCGGACCGTCAAGGACAAGCAGCTCCCCGAGATCGACGACGAGTTCGCCCAGCTGGCGAGCGAGTTCGACACCCTCGACGAGCTCCGCGAGGACCTGCGCACCCGCCTCTCCCGGGCGAAGAAGGTCGAGCAGATCTACGCGGCCCGTGACGAGGCCCTCAAGCAGCTCGTCGAGTCGGCGGAGATCCCGGCGCCCGAGGGTGTCGTGAAGGACGAGGTCGAGGGCCGCAAGCAGGCCATGACCGACCAGCTCGAGCGGATCGGCGCCACCCTGGCCGACTACCTGGCCTCGGAGGACAAGACCGAGGAGCAGATCGACCAGGAGCTGACCGAGGCCGCTCAGGAGGGCGTCCGGATCCAGCTGCTGCTCGACACGATCGCCGACGCCGAGGACGTTCAGGTCACCGACGACGAGTTCGGTCACGAGATCGTGCACCGGGCGCAGCGCGCCCAGATGCAGCCTCAGCAGTACTACGACCAGCTGGTCCGCTCCGGCTCGGCGGCCGCCGTCTTCGGCGACGTGCGCCGGGGCAAGGCGCTGGCCTCGGTCATGGAGCAGGTCACGATGAAGGACACCGACGACAACACGCTGTCGCTGGACGACCTTCGCGACGCTGACGACCACGCGGGTCACAACCACTGACCCCACTGCTTTGGTACGGCCACCGCGCACCGTTTCGGATGCGCGGTGGCCGTTGTCTTTTCTGGGGTACGGCCCCGTGATGCGCTGTCAGCGAACACCTGCCCGAGCGGGAAGCTGTTGCGCATCCGACCAGTTAGGTTGGTCGTACGACGGACAACCTGCCGGCCGGATCCTCGGCCGACACAGCAAGCTGTGAAGGGCTGCCATGACCGATCTCCACATCCCTACCGGGCCCGTGTCGCGGCGCGGCGGCGGTGACACCCTGAGTGGCAACCTCGACGACTCGGTCTTCAATCGTCTGCTGCGCGAGCGGATCATCTTCCTCGGCAGTGAGGTGACCGATGCGAGCGCCAACCGCATCTGCGCGCAGCTGCTGCTGCTCTCCTCCGAGGACCCCGAGGCTGACATCCACCTCTGGATCAACTCGCCGGGCGGCTCTGTCTACTCGGGTATGGCCATTTACGACACGATGCAGTTCATCGACAACGACGTGCAGACCGTCGCGATGGGCATGGCCGCCTCGATGGGGCAGTTCCTGCTCTGCGCCGGCACCCCGGGCAAGCGTTTCGCCCTGCCGCACGCGCGCATCATGATGCACCAGCCGTCCGGCGGCATGGGTGGCACGGCTGCCGACATCGCCATCCAGGCCGAGCAGATGCTCTACACCAAGCGCATGTTCCAGGAGCGGATCGCCCACCACACGGGGCAGACGCAGGAGCAGATCGCCACCGACTTCGACCGGGACCGCTGGTTCACGGCCGAGGAGGCGAAGGACTATGGCTTCATCGACAAGGTGATCACCGGGGCCACGCAGGTTCCGGATGGTGCCGGAACGCTGAACTGAGGAGCTGAACCATGACCGACCTTTCCATGCCTCCCGGGTTCGCTCCGGTGCACAACCGCTACGTGCTGCCCTCGTTCTCCGAGCGCACCTCGTGGGGGATCAAGGAGTCGAACCCGTACAACAAGATGTTCGAGGACCGGATCATCTTCCTCGGCGTGCAGGTGGACGACGCGTCGGCCAACGACGTGATGGCCCAGCTGTTGACGCTGGAGAGCACCGACCCGGACCGCGACATCCTGATGTACATCAACTCGCCCGGCGGTTCGTTCACCGCGATGACGGCCATCTACGACACCATGCAGTACGTGCGGCCCGACATCAGCACGGTCTGCCTCGGCCAGGCGGCCAGCGCGGCGGCGGTGCTGCTCGCCGGTGGCACCCCGGGCAAGCGGATGGCGCTTCCGCACTCGCGGATCATCATCCACCAGCCGGCCACCGAGGGCGGCTACGGCCAGGGCTCGGACATCGAGATCCAGGCGCGCGAGATCATGCGGATGCGTACCCAGCTGGAGGAGATGATCTCGCATCACTCCAGCCAGCCGGTGGAGAAGGTCCGCAAGGACATCGACCGCGACAAGATCATGACGGCGGACGAGGCCAAGGAGTACGGCATCGTCGACGTGGTCCTGGCGACTCGTAAGAAGAGCCTCCAGACGGCCGGCGTCTGACGTCGAGTCCGCGGTGTCAGGGGGCCGGCCGGTAAGCGCTACACTGGCCGACCCCTGACACGCCCGTTTTGGGGGGTCGGAGAACTGCCCCTTTGCGGGTAACGTCGAGTGCGCAGCCTCAGTTACGCGAGTCGGCGGACGATAGATGGCAACGAGGCAATCAGTCCTCGTACAAGGACCGGTCGACGGCCGGCCAATGAACGGCGGGAGAACGTAGGTGGCACGGATCGGTGACGGTGGCGACCTACTGAAGTGCTCCTTCTGTGGGAAGTCGCAGAAGCAGGTCAAGAAACTCATCGCGGGCCCCGGGGTCTACATCTGCGACGAGTGCATCGACCTCTGCAACGAGATCATCGAGGAAGAGCTGGCCGAGACCGGCGAGGTGAAGTGGGAAGAGCTTCCCAAGCCGATGGAGATCTGCCAGTTCCTGGACAACTACGTCGTCGGCCAGGAACAGGCGAAGAAGGCCCTCTCCGTCGCGGTCTACAACCACTACAAGCGGATTCAGGCCGAGTCGAACGGCGCGCCCGGTGCGGGCAGCGACGTCGAGGTGGCCAAGTCCAACATCATGCTGATCGGTCCCACCGGCTGCGGTAAGACACACCTGGCGCAGACCCTGGCCCGCATGCTCAACGTGCCCTTCGCCATCGCGGACGCCACCGCCCTCACCGAGGCCGGCTACGTCGGCGAGGACGTCGAGAACATCCTGCTCAAGCTCATCCAGGCCGCTGACTACGACGTCAAGCGCGCCGAGCAGGGCATCATCTACATCGACGAGGTCGACAAGATCGCCCGCAAGAGCGAGAACCCGTCGATCACCCGGGACGTCTCCGGCGAGGGCGTCCAGCAGGCACTTCTCAAAATCCTTGAGGGTACGGTCGCCAACGTCCCGCCGCAGGGTGGCCGCAAGCACCCGCACCAGGAGTTCATCCAGATCGACACCACCAACGTGCTGTTCATCGTGGGTGGCGCGTTCGCCGGCCTGGACCGGATCATCGAGCAGCGGGTCGGCCAGAGCGGTGTCGGGTTCGGCGCCCGCCTGCGCTCCATCTCCGAGCGCAACACCGACGACATCTTCAGCAAGGTGATGCCGGAGGACATGCTGAAATTCGGCCTGATCCCCGAATTCATCGGCCGTCTCCCAGTGATCACCACAGTCCGCAACCTCGACCGTGAGGCACTCATCAAGATCCTCACCGAGCCGCGGAACGCGTATGTGAAGCAGTACCAGCGCCTGTTCGAGCTCGACGGCGTGGAACTGGACTTCGACAAGGGCGCGCTCGAAGCCATCGCCGACCAGGCGATGCTCCGTGGCACCGGCGCCCGCGGGCTCCGGGCCATCATGGAAGAAGTCCTGCAGAACGTGATGTTCGAGGTGCCCAGCAACCCGGACGCCGCCCGGGTCCTGATCACCCGCGAGGTCGTCGTGGAGAACGTGATCCCCACGATCGTCCCGCGCGAGTTCGTCGGCCGCCGCCGTCGTCCCGAGCGCGAAGAGAAGTCCGCCTGACAGCGGCCCCTCGCACCGACAGCCAGTCCGCTGCCGCCGCCCACTGTGGGCGGCGGCAGCGTCGTTTCCCGGTGGGGGCATGCATGAGCCGGCGGCCAGGTGGGGTCCCGGGGACGCGCCTGGCCGGCCCGCCGATTGTCACGGGCGGCGTTCGGTAGCCGTACCCTCGAATGATGCGTGTCGCCGTCTGCCAGCTGAACTCACGGGACGACCGTGCCCACAATCTCGCCGTGGCTCGTGACCTGCTGGGGCGGGCCGCCGCCGGTGGGGCGACGTTCGCGGTGCTTCCCGAGTATGTCGATTTTCTCGGGCGTTCCGCCGACGCGCCCGAGCCGGAGGCGGTGGACGGCGAGTTCGCCGCCTTCTTCGCCGCCGCGGCCCGTGAGTTCGGGATCTGGGTTCACGCCGGCTCCTTTCATGAGACCGGGCCGGACGCCGGGCGGACCTTCAACACCACGCTTCTCTTCGCACCGGACGGCGAGAGGGTCGCGGTCTACCGCAAGATTCACCTGTACGACGTGGAGATCGCGGGGCGGGTCTCGTACCAGGAGTCGCGCACTGTGGCGCCCGGTGATCGCACGGTCGTCGCCGAGGTCGACGGGGTGCCGGCCGGGCTGAGCATCTGTTACGACCTGCGGTTCCCCGAGCTGTACCGGAGTCTGGCGATCGCCGGCGCGAAAATCCTCGTGGTGCCGGCCGCGTTCATGCTGCACACCGGGCGCGACCACTGGGAGGTGCTGCTGCGGGCCCGGGCGATCGAGAACCAGTGTTACGTCCTGGCGGCCGGGCAGATCGGTGACCACGATCCGGGGCGTACGTGTTTCGGCCGCAGCATGATCGTCGACCCGTGGGGGACCGTCCTGGCCCAGGCGCCGGACACCACCGGCGTCACCTTCGCTGACCTGGATCTGGAGCGTCTGGAGAAGATCCGTACCGAGGTTCCGAGCCTCGCCAACCGGCGTTTGTGAGCACGCAACCCGTTTTGTATCCGGCGTCACAAACTCTCGATCAGGTACGTGATCGCGGTCAGCGCGACGACCGCGCCACCCACCATGAGAAGGGCCCCGCCCATCCGGGAGGGGCCCCGCATCAGCAGTTTGCGGGCTGATAACACGACCGTGACCAGCACAAGTAGGCCGATCACCCACTGCCAGAGCGGGGCGATCAGGCTCAGAACCGCGTCGGTCGCCAGCGCCGGGGGAGTGGCCATGAACCCACTCTGTCATGGCTCGGCTCCGTCGTGTGCAGGCTCGCCGCCGCGGATGGTCATGGACGTCGATTTGCGGTCGCACCCATGGGTCGCGTAACTTTCTCTCTGCAAGCGGGAAAGCGGTACGGAACGACGCGAAAGCGACAATCCCGAAGCTGACACGAAGGCAGTCGAGAGCGAGTTATGCTCGATCCCGACACCGGGTGGTGCGACAAAAGATCCAAGAAATTGGATTTGCAGACGCGAAGCTGACCGGCTAGAGTGGTCAAGCCAGCAGGGAGCCGGGCGGTCCGATTACGAAAGTGATCGAAGGCCGGTTCTGCTAGAGCCACTTCTCGCTTAGCGGGAAACAAACTTGGGCGTTGCTCGCAGGGGTTCAACTTTGCGCGGCGAAAACGACCAGGTAAACTTGAGCGGTTGCCTCAGAGGCGAGCCTTTACCGGCTCAAATTTGATGTGCGGTTGTTCTTTGAGAACTCAACAGGGTGCTTGATAAGCCAGTGCCAATTATGGCAATACCCCGGCCTATCTTTCGGGATGGGTTGGAGATTCCTTTGGCAACTTTTTGTTG